>MWDT01000593.1 GCA_002070825.1 Verrucomicrobia bacterium ADurb.Bin122 | reverse complement strand
TCGTTGCACGGAGCGCTCAGGGGGCGGCTGCGAGTTTGCGGTCGACGATCGGGCGCAGCTCGGAAAGCAGAGCGGTGCCGACCGGGAAACGCGGGAAGACCTGCCCTGCGACGAGGTAGACGAAGTAGCGTCCGTGCGCGTAGGCGGTGCGGGCTCCCTCGGAGTCGATCCAAGTGGCGTGGTTGTCGGAAAGGGATTGGCGGTTGTGTGCACCGAGAATCCGCGTCGCGTAGTCGCGGACTTTGGCGCGGGCCTTTTCAGGAGATTGGCAGTCGACGATGCTCACGGAGACGCGGGCGAAGCGGTCGAAGTCGACGTTGCTCGGCGTGATGAGTTCCTGCTTCTCATCAGACCAGCGGTAGCCGGGATCTTTGGATATGTAGAACTCCTGCGCACCGAGCCGCACGCCGCCGGTGGCATGGAGGTTGCCATCTTCGCCGTAGTCCTCGTCGGGCTTGCCGGCGCCCTCGATCTCGCGGTCGAGATTTTTCCCCTGCCAGTTCACGTAGTACCAGCCTGAGGGCAGGTCGTCTGGGATGATGAAGAATGGGGAGACACGGGCGGCGGCCTTCGGGCTCGCAACAGGCTCTGCGGGGGCGGGGGCGCTGGCGACGGGGGCGGCCGGGACGGCGGGTTTGGGCGCGAGAGGTTTCGGCTTGGCTGGGGGCTTGGGTGGCGTGGGCGCCTGGACTTTCGGGGCCTGCACGGTGGACTTGGTTTTGGGCGCCTGTGGAAGTTTCATCTGGAGTGCGACGCGGGCCTTGAGGCGTGCCTCGGCCAGCCGGGCCTGAATTTCCGCGGCCTGGCTGCGGCAAAGTTCCTGTTGGAGGCGGGCTTCCATGCGGGTGGCCCAAAAGTCGTCGATGCGTTTCTCGGCGCCAGCCTTGAGCCGCTCGCCGACGAGTTCCTCGTTCCAGCCACGCGCGGAGGAGAGCTGGCTGAGCATGCGCGTTTTCACGAGATAGTAGCCCGAGTTGCGGACCGTGGTGGCTTCCGAGAAGGCGTCGGCGCTGCTGGCGCCGCCATGGGTGCGGTGCTCCTTGTACACGGCGTACATTTTTTCGTCGAAGGCGGGGACGACGATGTGGTCGCGGATCAGCTCAAGGGCGCTCTTGTAGGCCTTGGCTGCGGCGAGGGCGGAGAGGGCGGGCGCGGGGACGAGTTTCTCCATGGCCGCGTCCACGGCCTTGCCCCACTGCCACTCGGCGATCGTGGCGAGCGCCTCGGTGTCCTGGGCGGCAAAGAGGCGGTCCACGACTTTGACGGCGGTCATGGTGTCCTTGAGATTGTCGAAGAGCGCGGGTTTCTCCTGGTAGAGCAGGCCAAGGGCATCGGTGGTCATGTCGGTGCCTTTGGCGGCCTCCTCGATGAGCTCTTCGGTGGAGAGTGGGGCGAGGCCCTGCGCCGGACAGAAGAGCGGGGCGAGGGCAGAGAGGAGCGTGGTGAGGATGAGGTGGCGGAGTGCTTTCATGGGGCGGTTGGCTGAGGGAAAAGGAGTCGCCCTGCGTGCGAAAGGCAACGTGGACGGTGCGTGAGTTTCCATGGGTG
>MWDT01000592.1 GCA_002070825.1 Verrucomicrobia bacterium ADurb.Bin122 | reverse complement strand
ATTTCCATGGGGGACGCAACAACCGTACCCGCAGCTTGCTTCGGACGGGGCGGACGCGGCGTCTCCGTACCATCGGCGGGCGTCGCCACGGCGGCATTGGGTTCAAGTTTCAAATCGACTCGCAACGTCCAGTCTCCGAGCGGGGCGGTAATCGACGTTTGATTCTGCGCGGCGGCGAGGGCCGCCTGGACATCGACGCGTTTCTTGGTGGCGTCCGAGGACGCTGGCTGTGTGTCACTCATTGTGTGTGTATCTGGTTTTGTATGGCCTGGGAGAAGACGTGAGCGCGGCGGCCATGGGGCCGCGCTTACGTAAGGGATCGGTTCGTAGCCTGCTCAACGGAGTTGAACAGGCTATCTCCCTGGGACGGATCCGAAGGCTGGCTGGTCCAATCGAAAAGTTTCTGGCAGGCCGCCTGCAATTCCACAAGCCGCAGGACATCCGCACTGTTTTTTAGGTAGTGGGCATGCCGGCGCAGGCAGGGCCAGTCTCTAGCACGGCAGGCCGCACGCATCTCCTCCAGCAAGGCGGGAGTCTCCTCGGCATACTGGCGGCGTAGTTTCTTGAACACGGCCGCCATCGGATCCTCAGGCTCGGCAAGCGTGACGGCTCCGCCACCCGGCGAGATCGCCGCCGAGAGCAGGCCGAGGCTCACCGGTTTCACAAGAAAAGCGTCCATTCCGGCCTGGCGCGCCTGGGCTTCGTCGGCCGCCTGCGCGTGGGCGCTAAGCCCGACGATTCGTAGCGGGCGTCCATCGGCGCGTTCACGCACGGCCTGTGCCGCCGCGAGGCCATCCATGCGCGGCATCGAAAGATCGAGCAACAAGACATCGGGCCACTGCTTTTCACAGGCAACGAGCGCCTCCAGCCCGTCGCACACAGGGCGGACCTCCGCGCCCTGCGAGCGCAGGTAGGTCGCGAGCAACTCACGCACGAGCGGATTGTCGTCGGCGAGCACCACATCCATCCCGCCAAAAGTCGCAGCCGTCGTCGCGACGACCGGCTCCGTCGGCGGCGCAGCCACCTGAAGTGGCAACGCGGCGACAAACGTGGCGCCTGGGCCACCCTCCTCATAGTAAACACGGCCGCCCATCGCAGCGCAAAGACCCGCGACGAGCGCCAGCCCTACACCAGAGCCCTCGATCTCGGGCTCCGAAGTCAGACGAGTGAAGGGACGAAAAAGATCCGCTCGTTTTGCAGGCGGGATACCCGGGCCGGTGTCAGCCACCACGAAGTGCACCGCCGACTCATCGGCCCAGCGCACCGAGACTGCGATCTGGCCGCGCGGCGTGTACTTCACTGCGTTGGCGATGAGATTGACCAGTATTTGGCGCAGCCGCACCGCATCGCCAGCCACCCAATCGGGCACGTCGGGAGCCACCGTCAACGACACGCTGAGGCCCTTGCGGTTCGCCTGGGGGCTCAGGGCGGCCACGCATTCGGGCACGAGCACCGACAGGCTGACGGGGGCGACCTGCAGGCGGAAAAGTCCCGTCTGCAAACTGCCGAGATCGATCAGATCGTTGACGAGTCGCAGCATGGTCTCGCCGTG
>MWDT01000591.1 GCA_002070825.1 Verrucomicrobia bacterium ADurb.Bin122 | reverse complement strand
GGCATCTATACGGCACAGCTGACGGGCGTGGGCCGTACGACCGGCGTCGGTGTCGTCGAGATTTACGAGGTGCCGTAACACGCCCTCCTCGGATCGTTTCGATGCAAAGCGGGCCTGAATGGGCCCGCTTTTTTTGCCGCGGTGCGCGCGGCGCGGGGCGGAAAATTAGGCACGCTTTTTGGCGGGAGATGTGACAGCGTCACCGGCTTTCCCTCGCGGAGATGAACATCTCGATCCCATTTCGGCCCAAGTTTTTTGAGGCAATCCAAGGCTACACCGCCAAGACGTTCCGGCAGGACTTCTTTGCCGGGCTCAACGCGATGACGCTCGCGTTTCCTCTGTCGATGGCCTTCGCGATCGCGTCGGGCGCGACACCGGAGCAGGGGTTGTTCACCGCAATCATCGGGGGCGCGTTAATTGCGCTGTTCGGCGGGTCGCGTGTGCAGATCGGCGGGCCGACGGGGGCGTTTGTCATCATCACGTACAGTGTGCTGCAGAGCCACGGGCAGGGCGGGTTGTGGCTGTGCACGATCATGGCGGGTGCGATTCTCTGCGTGCTCGGTTTTGCCAAACTGGGCTCGATCATCCGGTTCATTCCGTACCCGGTGTCGCGTGCGTTTACCAAGGGCATCGCCGTGCTGATCCTCAGTTCGCAGATCAAAAACTTCTTCGGCCTTCAGGTGGACGCGATGCCTGTCGAGTTGGTGGGGAAACTGCAGGTCCTGCTGGGGCATCTCGACGCGATCCACTGGCCCACGGTCGCCTTTGGCGTGGCCTCGGTGCTGGTCATCGGATTCTGGCCTCAAAAGGCCTCGCGCTTCGTGCCCGGCGCTATGGCCGGGTTGCTTCTCATGACGCTCGTGGCGGTGGCCGTCGGCCTTCACGACCGCTGGCAGGTGGCGACGATCAACTCGGCCTTCGGGGCTTTTTCGGGCAGTCTTCCGGTGCCGCATCTGCCCGCGGTGGAGTGGGGCTCGCTGCGCGATCTCGTGCAGCCCGCCTTTACGATCGCGCTGCTGGTCGCGATGCAGGCGCTGCTCAGCGCCGTGGTCACAGATGGCATCATCGACGACCGGCACGACTCGAATCAGGAACTCGTCGGACAGGGTGTGGCCAACCTGGTCGGCCCACTTTTCGGCTGCCTGCCGGTGACGGGTGCCGTGGCGCGCTCCGTGGTCAATGCCCGCTCGGGTGCACGCACTCCGGTCGCCAGCCTCACGCATTCGGTGCTCCTGCTGGTGATGCTCGTCGCGGCGGCGCCGCTGGTCGGCTACATCCCGCTGGCCACGTTGAGCGCGGTGCTGATCGTCGCCGCCTACCGCATGGTCTCGTGGAAACAATTTCTGCGGCTGAGAAACTGGCCGCTGAGCGACTCCTCCGTGTTTCTGGCGACTTTTGCCCTCACCGTGTTGACCAACCTGACGCTTGCGGTGGAGGTGGGCGTGGTGTTGGCGGCGCTGCTCATGGTGAAACGCATCTCGGAGACCTCGCAGATCACGGCGGTGGACGAGGCCTCGGAGACCGAGGGCTCGCAGCACTCGCTCGTCGGCCGCGA
>MWDT01000590.1 GCA_002070825.1 Verrucomicrobia bacterium ADurb.Bin122 | reverse complement strand
CCGTAGTTGCTATACGGATCGAGGAGCGCGAGCGCCACGCCGCTCCAGCCCGCGAGCACGGCGAGCAGCGTCGCCCCGAGCACGCCGTAGCGCAGCCACGACAGCGGCTTCGCATGGCGCAAAAAACGTTTTTTCGGGCCGACCAGCCGCGCGAGACGCGACACGATGTCTTGGAAAATGCCGAGCGGGCAGATCGCCGAGCAATAGACGCGGCCCAGCGCCAGCGTGAGCGCGAGGACCGCGAGCAACGCGATCACCGACAACGTCAGCCCGGCGGCGGCGCCGAGCGCGGCGGGCACGAGCTGCACCGAAGCCAGCGCGTGGCCGAGCCGGTGCGGCACCAGCCCGCGAAAATCGAGGAGCGCGGCGGACAGGCCGGCCAGCATCGCCAGCGCGACGAGCACGCGCGCGCGTTTCCACCAGGGACTGTGCACGGCGTCAGGCGAGTTTGATGCGGCGCACGTCGACGCGTTTCAGATCCATCACGCCGAGACCCATCTCGTCGCCCAAGCGCACGTGGCCGATGACACCCGGCTCGGGGTGGCCGAGGAGCTTGGTCGCCGCGGAATCGAGCGCGACGATGTCGGCCGAGGCGAGGAGCGTGCGCATCTCGATGCAGTCGTCGGCGGATTTGCCGCGCGGGCCGTTGCGCACCATCGGGTGGTAGGCGTCGAGCACGTTGAGCGTGGGTTTACGCAGGGTGAGAAAATCGGTGATCGTCTGGTGGAGATCGTTGCTGTGGTAGAAACCGCGGTCCCAGACGACGCCCATGAGGTTTTTCATCGCCGCGCTCATCGTGGCGCCGCCGTGGTGTTTGAGCACGGGCACGTTGATGAAGACGTCGCTGTCCAGCACGAGGCCGTGGACTTTGGCGGACTTGAGCTGGCGCCCGCCGGGGATCTGCACCTCGCGGTAGAGGCTCTCATCCTTGCCGTTGACCATCGTGGCACCGGCCTCGCGGGCCGCTGCCCCGATGCCGCTCGTGGCGTAGCATTTCTGCCACTGGTCGCAGGTGTTGTCGAAGACGCTCACCGAGGCGGCACCCGCCTCGAAGCACATCTCGACGAGGCGTTTCACGATGGAGGGATGCGTGTTGGCGGCGCGCTCCGGCGGGACGTCCCAGCCGATGTTGGGCTTCACGACGACGGACTGGCCCTTTTTGACAAAGGCGCCCATGCCGCCGAGCTCGGCGATGGCCTTGTCGAGCATGGCCACGCGGTCGCCGTCACGAACTGCCACGAGTACGGGGCGCGGGCCGGCACCGGGGGCCGCGGACTGGGCATCGGCGGCAAATAATCCGCCCATATCGGTAAGGGAAAAAGCCGCGCCCAAGGTCAGGCCGGTGCGAAGGAATTCACGACGAGTATTCATGGGGAATAATGAAGGATGCAGGTTTGCCGGGGGGAGGCCCTGCGAGAGGCGGCGAGCGTGAGCATTGCACCAGCCAGACGGGCGATGCAGCAAAAAGTTTCAGTAAAGGCGCAGATCACTCGCAGCCTCGCGACTGCCTGCGCTCCAGCTCCTCGATCAATGCCGCGGTTTCCTGGGCGAGCTC
>MWDT01000589.1 GCA_002070825.1 Verrucomicrobia bacterium ADurb.Bin122 | reverse complement strand
CGCATCACGCTCGGACGCTTCCCCAACAACATCATGGAGCAGTTCCAGGGCATGATCGATTACTTCGGCGAGTCGCCGTACATCGTCCGCTCCAGCTCGATCCTTGAAGACGCCCGGGGCAACGCCTTTTCCGGCAAGTACGAGAGCGTTTTCGTCGTCAACCGCGGTTCGCGCGAGCAGCGCATGACCGAGCTGCTGAAAGCCGTCCGCACCGTGTACGCCAGCGTGCTCGACGAGGAGGCGCTGCGCTACCGCAAGCGCCGCGGCCTGCTCCACAGCGAGGAGCGCATGGCGCTGCTCATCATGCGCGTGTCGGGCTCGCCGCAGGGCCGCTACTACTACCCGCAGGCCGCCGGTGTCGGCCTCTCCTACAACCCCTTTGCCTGGCATCCCGACATCGACCCGCAGGCCGGCGTCGTGCGCCTGGTTTTCGGGCTCGGCACCCGCGCGGTGGACCGTAGTGACGACGACTACACCCGCCTCGTTGCCCTCAACGCCCCCTCCAGGCGCCCCGAGGCCAGTTTTGATGACGCCCGCGAGCACTGCCAGCGCCGGATGGACTGCCTTGACCTCAAGGACGGCCAGTTCGTCTCTCTCGACTTCCCCGAGGTGATCCAGGAGACGCCCGATTTTCCGCTCGATCTCTACCTCACCTACACCGCTGAGAACTATCCCTGGATCACCTTCGACCGCCTGCTCACCGAGACCACCGTCGCGCCCGACCTGCGGCGTATGCTCTCGATCCTTGAGGAGGCCTACGAGCACCCGGTGGATGTCGAGTTCACCCTGAACTTCCTCTCCGACGGTTCGTATCGTATCCACCTGCTTCAGTGCCGCACCTTCCAGATCCAGCGCGAGACGGGCATGCTCATGCCCTCCGAGCAGGTCGAGCGCCAGCGCCTGCTCACGGCCAACGGCGCGGTGATCGGTTTCAGCCGTGAGCAGCCTCTCACCCGCATCATCTACATCGTCACCGAGACCTATGCAGCGCTCTCGGACAACGACCGCTACGCTGTCGCACGCCTCATCGGACGCCTGAATCGGAAGCATCCCGAGGATGACCGCGGGCTGATGCTGATCGGTCCCGGACGTTGGGGCACGCACAGCCCGTCGCTCGGCATTCCGGTGGCGTTTGGCGAGATCAGCCGTGCATCGGTCGTGTGTGAGATGGTCGAGATGCACGCGCGGTTGATTCCAGACGTCTCGCTCGGCACGCATTTCTTCAACGACATCGTCGAGCACGACATGCTTTATCTGGCTTATTTCCCGAGAAACTCGGGGAACTACATCGACACGGCGTGGTTCCGCGCGGCGCGGAACCGGCTGCTGGAGCTGGAGCCGGATGCGGGCCGGTTTGCCGAGATCGTCCGCGTGATCGACTGCGCGGATGTGCCGGGCAACATCTGGCTGCGCGCCGACGCGACCGCCCAGGAGTCGCTGGTGTTTCGCACGGAGTAGCACGCGGGGGCGGCGCGGAGTTCGGCGTTGTGCCGGCGCGTGGGGCCCCCGTAGGTTTTTTTCGTGGATCATCAGCACATCACCAAGATCGGCAGCCGCGTGTG
>MWDT01000588.1 GCA_002070825.1 Verrucomicrobia bacterium ADurb.Bin122 | reverse complement strand
ATCGAGATAGACGACGTAGATGTAATCTTCGTCCGCCGTAAACGAGTAGGGCAGCACCATCGCCGCCGTGCCTAGGTCCAGATGGATGCCTGAGGCATCGAGATTGTCGAAAAAACCGAGATCGATGGTGAACGCGAGCGTGCGCCGCGCGGCATCGGTGAAGTTCTTGTAGCAATAAATCGTCTTGGCGTACCAGCTGCTGTTTCCGCCCGCGAAGAACATGGTATCCGTCTGCGGGAGGTACTTCAGGCGGTTCACGCCCGAGTTGTTCTGGCCCTCGCCGTACGGGACATCGAAACGCTGTGGATTCGCGAAATCGTAGATCGGCACGCCATGGGCGTCCACCCCGGTGCATGGCCAGTACTGGATACCGCCACCGCGGAAATAGGGGCTCAACAGCCCGGCGCCGCCGAACCAGATGCCGCCGGCGTCGTCGACGTCGATCCCCTGCGAGTAGAGCGTCCAGTTTTCCCAGATCACAAATTCGCTGGTGCTGCTGAAATGGCCGTCGCCATCGCTGTCGCGCCAGGCCCAGCGGTTGCGCTTGTTGGTTTCAGTATCTTCCCAGGTCGGATGCAACGGCGTGAGGTAGTCCGGCGACAGGCCCTTTTCCCCACCGAGGCAGAGGTAGGCACAGGGGACCGCGATCTCACTGTCCTCCTCGAAGCGATAGACCGCCACGACGCTTCCATACATCGTCCCGCAAAACATGAAGCGTTTCCCCTGGATGCGGCGTATCCCGAGCATGGCATAGGCATTGGTGACGCGGGGATCGTCGCCATAGGTGAAGGGGTCGAACGTCACGCCCGCCCATTTCGAGCTCTTCCCGGGCGGCTGGGTGTAGTCCATCTCGTAGCGTTTACCGCAGAGGTACAGGGAGGTGCCCAGCGAGTCCGGGTCCGCCGAGGCCGTGTCGAGAAACGTGCCGTAGGCCTGCCACAACAATTGGGTCCCATCCGCCGAGAACATGCGCAGGTCCGTGCCGCCGATGATCATCATCGTGAGGCCGGTGCAACCGATGTAGATATGGCCCTCCGCGTCGTGGGCGATGCCGCGCGGACCCCAGAAGCGGAAATCTCCGGTCGCGCCGCGCGTCGGCCCGGCAAAGACGCCCCCCTTTTCGCCAAACGTGGCCGAGGGTGTCGTCAGCGACACCTCCAGATCGAAGATTTTGATGTTCTGATCCGGGCCGTTGTCGGCGATCCACAGGCGCCCCGATAGATCGAAGTCCACTGCGGTCGGGTCCTCGACCGCCGTGATGCGGCGCCCGTCGCTGAGGGCGACGTAGGGAGCATTAGCCCCGGTCGGAGGAGGATCGTTGCGGATGGAGTCGAAGTTGAAGAAACGGCCGTAGAAATTCTTGATGCTGGCCGTCACGCCCGTCTTCGAGCTGGTCGACTTCGTCGAGTCGATGGCCCGCGTAGTCGGCGTGGAGAAGCCCTTGCCGATCCGTTGCCCGTTGTAATACACCGCGCCGAGCTGCTTCGCCGGGCGCTCCGGGTCGTTCAGATAATTGCCCATCCCAGTCTCGTCGTACTGGGTCAGGACCTGCACCGTCGGGATGCCG
>MWDT01000587.1 GCA_002070825.1 Verrucomicrobia bacterium ADurb.Bin122 | reverse complement strand
GGGGCGACGGCGGCGCACAGCGCGATGGCGAGGGCCGCGAGGAGGAATTTGGTTGGGTAGTTCATAGTCGGATAAGTCAGATAACGAGGCTGGTGACGTGGCGGCGTGGGGCTGGTTACCCGGCGAGGTTTTTTCTTCCCGTGGGTGTGGCGGAGGGCGCAATGTGCGGGGCATGGCACGCGTGACGACCGACAGACTGATAGCCTGGGCGATCGGGGTGGTGGAGGCGACGCAGCGGCGGCTGCCGGAGGAACTGCGCGCGCTGGCGGTGGCGGTGCCGGTGCACTACGAGGCGGAGCCGGACGATGACGTGTTGGCGGAGGGCTTCGAGCCGGACATTTTGGGGCTGTTTACGGGGGCACCGTACGGCACCGAACTGTCGCACGATCTGCCGGAGCCGCCGCAGATTCTGCTCTATGTGGAGAACCTCTGGGATGTGGCGGAGGGCGACGAGCGGGCGTATGCGCGCGAGGTGCGCACGACCTATCTGCACGAGCTGGGGCACTATTTCGGTTGGGACGAGGACGATCTGGCCGAACGGGGGCTGGAGTGAGGGATTGCGGAACCGGCACCAATCCGCGCTTTCAAATCGGGCGACGGCCTGCATAGTGTGGCCCCTCAACGTTGAAACCTTTCGGTATGAAGAAACTCCTGATCTCCATTCTTGCGACCGTGGCGCTTTGCGCGACGACGGTTTTTGCCGACGCCAGCTCCGACGCGGAAAAGCGTCGTGAGAAACTCGTGAAACGCATCGAGTCGTGCGAGGCGATCCTGCGTGAATTTATGGCGAAGCCCGAGACGGCGATCCCGTCGACGGTGTTGAGCCAGGCGAAGGCGATCATCATCACGAACCAGTTCAAGGCGGGCTTTCTCCTTGGCTTCCGCGAGGGCTACGGGGTGATCCTCGTGAAGCGCGCCGATGGCCAGTGGAGTGTGCCGGCGATGCTCAACGCCGGTGAGACGAGCCTTGGCGTGCAGGCGGGCGGCTCGACCGTTGAGACCGTGTACATCGTGACGGATGCTGAGACGCCACGGCGCCTGTTTAACGCGCGGTTCAACATCGGCGTGGATGCGAAGGCCGTCGCTGGTCCGCACATCGCGGAGAAGGTCAGCGAGAACCATCCGATTCTGAAGACGCCGCTGCTCGTGTACACGAAGGGCTCGGGTCTTTTCGCGGGCACGTCGATCAAGGCGGGTCGGTTGACGTGCAGCACGTCGGCCAATCAGGAGTTTTACAAGACACGCTACACGCTGCCGGAACTGGTCTACAGCGACTGGGTGCCGGCGCAGGAGGAAGTGAAGCCTCTGATGAGCTACGTGCAGAGCCTGGCGCCCTGAGTGCGCGGGTGGTCCAAATTAAAAAGCCGGGTCCGCAAGGGCCCGGCTTTTTTGTGGAGAGAGGTGGCGCCTCAGGGCTTGGACTGGGGGGCGGCGGACTCGGACTGGAGGATGAACTCGGCGATGTAGCCAAGTTTCATCGACGGCGGGGACTCCGTGTCGACGAGTTGGATGAAGCGGTCGCGGCGCGCGTGGAGGAGGGCGAGCAGCTGCTGTTTTTGCGCGGCATCG
>MWDT01000586.1 GCA_002070825.1 Verrucomicrobia bacterium ADurb.Bin122 | reverse complement strand
CGCTCCATCACGGGAATCTCGCTCAGCGGGCGACCATCCCAGCGGACACCGCCGCTCGCGGGCAACACGCCGGCGGCCAGTTGGAGCAACGTGGACTTGCCCGCGCCGTTGGGGCCGATGAGGCCAACCAGCGCGCCACGCGGCACTTGGAGCGTGAGATCGTGCAGGCGGCCGGCGACCGACGCACCCGAGATGTCGAGGGCGTTCATGCTTGTCGTCTCAACAGCCATAGGAAAAAGGGTCCTCCGATCAGTGAGGTGACGATGCCCAGTCGCAGATTTCCGGCCGAACGCCCGATCAGATCGCACGCCACGACAAAGGCGGCGCCGCCGATCAGGCAGACCGGCACCAGCCGCCGATGCTCAGGGCCGAGCAACAGGCGGAAAACATGCGGCACGATCAATCCGACGAACCCAACGGTGCCCGTGACGGAGGTCGCGAGGGCGGTGAGCAACGTTGCCAGGGCGAGCATCCAGCGGCGCAACCGGCGCACATCCACGCCGAGGCTCTGCGCTTCGCGTTCGCCAAGGCTGAGCAAATCCATCGGACGCCCGAGGGGCCACAGCAGCGCCGCCGCGAGCACGATGGGCGAAGCCATGGCGACGTGTTCCCAAGTGCGGTCTTCGAGGCCGCCAAGCAGCCAGAACATGATCTGGGCGTTGCGCTCATAGGTGAGCGTGAAACTCGACAACACGTAGCTGGTGACGGCACCGAGCAGGGCGTTGAGCGCCACGCCGGCCAGCAGGAGGCGCTCCGTGCTCGCCCCTCGCCGCGCCAAGATCACCACCGCGAAAGTCGCCACAAGCGCTCCGACGACCGATGCCGTCGGGACCACCATCAGCGAATAGCCTGCCAGGCCCGCGCCGATCACCACCACGGCGCCCGCCACCGCACCACTGCTCACGCCAAGGAGCCCGGGGCTCGCGAGGCTGTTGCGAAAATAAGCCTGCAACACCAGGCCACTCGCGGAGAGCGCGGCGCCGATCAGCATCGCCACCAGCAGGCGCGGCAGGCGGATTTTCCAGAGGACCGTCGCAGCCAGCTGGTCGTTGAAAAAAAGTCCGTCCCAAATCTGGCCGAGGCCCAGCCTCAGGTCGCCCACGCTCAGAGAGACCAACGCAAGGATCAGCAGCGCCGTCAGCGCGACCGGAAGTGCGATGCGTTGCACCCAGGGCGACGTCATCGGAACAGCTCCGGATGCAGGGCGCGCGCGAGGGTCTCGTAGCCCTCGATGCGATGATGCGTCACGCAACTCAACTGGTACTCGGGCAGCACGACGGCCCGCTTCTCGCGCACGGCCGGCATGTACTGGTAGGGCGGCAGATTCGTGAAGGGGGCCAGGGCACGCTCCAGATTCTCTCCGGCAACGACGACGCGGTCGACCGGCCAGGCGATCATCGATTCGTTGGGCGGCGGCTCGTGGCCGTGCAGTCCGCCCAGCGTCGCCGCGAGGTTTTCCGCGGCTGCGTGGTCGCACATGTCTTGGAAAGTCGATTCGTCGCCGGGGATCATGCCGTAGGTGGAAGGCGCGATCACACGCACCTTGGGCGCTCCCTGCAAGCGTTTGGCCA
>MWDT01000585.1 GCA_002070825.1 Verrucomicrobia bacterium ADurb.Bin122 | reverse complement strand
GCCTCGCGCACATCGGCCAGCCACTCCTCGTCGGTCTGGCCGGGCAACGCGAACATCATGTCGAGGTTGACGCTCTTGAAACCCACCGCGCGGATGCGCTCGTAGGCCCGGTAAATCTGCTCCCGCGTGTGGTGCCGCCCAAGCGCCTCCAGCCAGTTGGCCCGAAAACTTTGCACGCCCATCGAGATGCGGGTGACGCCGAGCTCCCGCAGCGCCGCCAGCCGCGCCTCGGTGACGGTCGTCGGCGTCATCTCCACCGACCACTCCGCCGGAGTGCCACCGGCGAGCTGGAGCACGCGTTGCCCGAGCGCCGTCAGATCCTTGGCCGCGAGCAAGCCGGGCGTGCCGCCGCCCCAGAAGATCGTCTCCGCCGGCCGCAACGGCCCGACCAGCGCCGCCTCCCGGTCGATATCTGCGAGGAACCCGCGCACCATTTCGGCGGTCGGCTGCGTCTGATAAAACGCGCAGAAATCGCACTTCCGCGCACAAAACGGCACGTGCACATACAGCCCGAGCGACTCCGCCGAGATAGCTTTGGCTTGCGCTGTCGCGAAGTCGCTCATTACTAACACGTCTTTATTGACCCGGGTTTTCCTCTGAAAAATTCAATGCACAACAAGCCTCTTTCCCTCGCGAGAAAATTCCTCGCCGGCTGCGCAATCGCGCTCGGCGTGCTGCTCACGGGCTGCACCTCCGTCTCGATCACCAACCTCACCGCGCCCTCACTGCCGGAAAACCCGTCGCAGATCTATACGATCTCCCTGCGCGTCACGACAAAGTCAGGCTCGGTCGTTAAAAAGAGCATCAAGCCGAGCATCGTCATCGACGGTAAAAACTACCCGATGCCCGCCAGCCCGATGGGCGACGGCCTCTTCGAATTCGATTACCAGCTGCCTCCGGGCCGCGACGAGATCGCCTACTACTTCCTCGTGCAGTACCTCTACGAAGCCCGGTCCGGCTTCGTCAAAGAAGAGGCCTACTCCGAGCTGCAACACGCCAACATCGCCCGCCGCTACGTGCTCTCGCTTGAGGTCAACCGCGGCCCCGTCGGCGCCCGTGTGAGCGTGCTCGGCCGTGGCTTCACGCCCAACGACGCCATCTATTTCGACAACCTCCCGGCCCGCACCGTGTACGAGTCGGCCAACGCGATCAGCTTCTACGTCCCGGCCGTCGAGGCCAACCGCAACTACAAGATCATGCTCGGCAGCACCGCCGGCAACTCGCCCGTGGGCACGTTCCGCGTCGATGCCACCAACGTCCAGGTCTTCCCGGACTCGCTGCATCTGCGCAGCGGCGAAACGCAATCGGTCACCTTCACCCTCCCCTACGCGGCCGCCCAGGGCGGCCTGCTCCTCGACGTCACCACCGACGTGCCCGAGAGCGTCATCATGCCGGAAGTCGTCGTCCCCGCCGGCCAGAACAGCGTGACGATCCCCGTGCAGGGCGGCAAAAAAGGCACGGGCATGCTTTACCTCAAAGGCTACGGCCAAGGTGAAGTCACGATTCCGGTCACCGTCCAGTAATCAGGAAACACTCTTTTCCCCAAGCCGCGCCCACCCAGGCGCGGCTTTTTT
>MWDT01000584.1 GCA_002070825.1 Verrucomicrobia bacterium ADurb.Bin122 | reverse complement strand
CGCTCGATGCTCGCGCCCGACGTGAAGCCCTCGCGGCTGGAGCGCTCACGCCTGCTCATCCAATCGCTCCTCGAACGCCTGAAGGGCGAGCGCGTCGGCCTCGTCGTGTTTTCCGGGACCGCCTTTCTGCAAAGCCCGCTCAGCGCCGACTACGAGATCCTGCGCGAGTTCCTCCCGGCGCTCGGCCCGGACTACCTGCCCGAAGGCGGCACGGATTACCAAGCTCTGCTCAAAACCTCGCTCGACGCCTTCGCCTCCACCAACAGCGCCGACCGCTTCCTCATCATCCTCAGCGACGGCGAAGCCCACGAGGACAACTGGCAGTCGTCTCTGGCCCAGCTGAAGGAGCACCACATCCGCGTGATCAGCCTGGGCATCGGCACCGCGCTCGGCGCAATGATCCCCGACGGCAGCGGCGGCTTCGTGAAAGATCCGCGCGGCGCCGTCGTACTCTCGCGCCTCGAAAGCAGCACCCTTCAAAAACTCGCCGCGGAGACCGGCGGCGCCTACCGCGACGCCAGCGCGTGGATCGATCTCCCCGCGCTGCTCCGCCAGACCGTCGAAGCGGGCCGGCAGGGCGAGTTTGCCAACAAGCGCCTGCCACGCGCCACCGAGCGCTTCCAGTGGCTGCTCTCCCCCGCACTGCTCTGCCTCATCCTCAGCTTCTGGCTCGAACTACCCGTGCGCCCGCGCCCGCGCGCCATCCCGATCGCCGGCACCGCACCACGCGCGCCCAAGGAGGTTTTGAAATGAAACACGGCCTGCACTCGACCGCCCTGCTTCTCGCAAGCCTCGCACTGGTCCACGCCGCCGAACCGGCAGTCCCGTCCGACGCCGCGCAGCCGGACGACACCGCGCTCGCCGCGCCGCTCTCGAAAGCCGTGCAGCGCCTGGCCGATCAGGACGAACTCTCCGTCTCGGACCTTGCCGAGCTCGCGCACAAAACCGTCGCCTGGGGCCAGCGCCTCTCCGCCGGCCAGGCCGCCAAACCCGTCCCCGAAGGCCCGGTACGCGACGCCCTCGCCGCCGTCACCGCCGGCGACGCCCTCGACCCACAGTCCAAGGCCGCCGACTGGCACCAACTCCGCCGCGATCTCGAAGCGTTGCTCCGCACCCCTCCCCAGCAGAAGAAGGAAGAGCCCCCGCAGTCCCAGAAGGACGAACAGAAGAAAGATCAAAAGGAGCAACAGGAGCAAAAGCAGCCCCCCCAACAAAAGGAGGAGCAGAAACAGCAGGAGCAGAAGCCGGAGGAGCAAAAACAGTCCGAGTCCAAGCCGCAGGAGCAGAAGCCGCAGAACAAGGACTCCGCCTTCGGCGACATGAAGCAGCCCGAGGAAAAAAAGCAGCAGCCCCCCCCGCCGCCGTCCTCCGACATGCAACAAGTCGGCGGCTCCGAAAAAAAGCCCGAGGCCGAGAAGGCCGATCCCGCCACCGCCCTCCAGCGCCAGAAGCTCGAGCAGGTCAAGGAGCAGGATTCCCCCGTGCGCCTCTTTCAACTGATGGATGACAAAAAAAAGCGCCCGCAGGACACCCCGGGCAAGAACTGGTGAACCGTCCGATGACTTCGCGCCTCGTATC
>MWDT01000583.1 GCA_002070825.1 Verrucomicrobia bacterium ADurb.Bin122 | reverse complement strand
CGCGCGGGCCTCGCTTTCCAGGCGCTGGTGCCCAAGGCCTCGCGCGCCAAGGTCACGCTGCTCACCGGCCTGGCGGCCAGCGTCACCGCGGTTTTCCCGGTGGTGATCATGAAGCTGCTGGGTTTCGTGGCGTTGTGGGGCATGGTTCTGATGCCGATGGGCGCGGTGATCTTTGCCGACTACTGGCTGCTGCCGCGTTTCGGCCTGCGCCGTTTTATCGCCGAGCACGCCCGTCTGACGGTGAACTGGGCGGCGGGCGCGGCCTGGCTGGCCAGCGTCCTCTTCTGCGTCGGGCTGCTGGCGGCGTTCGGCGCGGACAAGATCTTCTTTGTCAGCCTGCCCGGCTGGTTCGTCGCGGTACTCGTCTATGTGGCCCTCAGTCGCTGGCTTCAGAGCCTCCTGCCTATGAGCGTTTAGAGTTCAGAAATCAGCGGTCAGAGATCAGAGTCCCCAAGAAAAAAGACACGGATACGGACTATCCACACACAGCATAGGGAGGGACGAGCGTCTGCTCGTCCAGGGCAAGCCGACGCTTGCCCCTCCCGTGTGTTTATGCCCGTCTTGGAGTTTTTTTGCGGTGGTAGGCATAACCTCTAAATGGATAAAACACCATGCACAGACACGCCTTCAAGATGAAACTCAAGCCCGGCGTCATCGCCGAGTACAAACGCCGCCACGACGAGATCTGGCCCGAGCTGGCCCAGGCGCTGCGTGCGGCCGGCATCTCCGATTACTCGATCTTTCTCGACGAGGAGAGCCTGACGCTCTTTGCGGTGCAGAAACTCAGCGAGGCGAATACCGCCGCCTGGCTGCCGCAGACCGAGGTCATGCAGAAATGGTGGGCGTACATGGCGCCACTGATGGAAGTGAATCCCGACAATTCGCCGGTCTGCACCGAACTGCCGGAGATCTTCCACCTCGCGTAACGGGTTTTCGCGGCTACTCGCGCTTCTTGCCGGGAGGCGGTTTCTTCAGCGGCACCACCTCGCCCGCATCGCGGGCGAAAGCGTCGTCGAGCGCCTGCCAACGCATCGCCATCGCGCGGACGCGCTCCGGCTGTTGCATCGCGAGGTCCTGTTGTTCGCCGCGGTCGCGCGCGAGGTCGTAGAGCGACCACGCGTCGCCGTCGCGTTTCGCGGAGACCAGCTTAACATCGCCCATGCGCAGCGCGCGGTTGCCCTCGTGACTGAAGTAGAGCGCCTCGCGCGTGACGGCACCGTCGCGCGCGAAGGCCGGCAGCAGGTTCAGACCGGGGAAGGGGGGCGCACCGGGCGGCGGTTCAACCGGCGCGCCGGCCGCGGCCAGCGCGGTCGGCACGATGTCGATGATATGGCAGAGATCGCGCCGCCATTCGCCGCGTGCCGCGATGCCGGCCGGCCAGTGCACGACGAGCGGCGTGGCGATGCCGCCTTCGTGCACCCAGGTCTTGTGGCGGCGGAACGGGGTGTTCGCGGCGTTGGACCAGCCCGGCCCCAGGCAGAGGTAACTGGCGGCCGAGCCGGGGGCGGCCTGCGGGTCGTGGCCGTCGCCGCGCACCATGATCTCGGCGCTGGCGCCGTTGTCCGAGGCGAACAGGATG
>MWDT01000582.1 GCA_002070825.1 Verrucomicrobia bacterium ADurb.Bin122 | reverse complement strand
CGATGGCGCCGCCGCGTTGCAGTACAGCACGACGGAGGGCTACCTGCCGCTGCGCGAGTTCATCGCCGCGCGCTACTGGGAGAAACGCCAGCTGCGCGTCGATCCCGACGAGATTCTGATCACCAACGGCTCGCAACAGGGCCTCGATCTGCTCGGCAAGGTGCTGCTCGATGCCGACGATACCGTGCTGCTGGAGCGCCCCGCCTACCTCGGCGCGATCCAGGCGTTTTCCGCGTACGAGCCGAAGTTCGCCTCGGTCACGCTGGAGGACGACGGCCCGGCCATCGCCGAGTTGCGCGAGTGTCTCGATGTGCACCCGCCGAAGATTTTCTACTCGGTGCCGAATTTCCAGAATCCGTCCGGCCTCTCGTACTCCGCCGCGAAACGTGAGGCGGTGGGCACCCTTTGTGCCGAGCGTCCGGTGACGCTGGTCGAGGACGATCCGTACGGTGAGCTGCGTTACCGCGGCACGACGCTCCCGACGCTGCGCCAGTACTGCCCGACGAGCGTGCTCCTCGGCTCGTTCTCGAAGATTGTCGCGCCGGGCCTTCGCCTTGGCTGGATCTGCGCGCCGCGCCGCTTGATGGATGTGATCGTGACGGCCAAGCAGGGCGTCGATCTTCACTCCAACTATTTCTCCCAGCGCGTCGTTTACCAGCACCTCAAGGACCACGACCTCGATGCGCACATCGAAAAGATCCGCGAGCTCTACGGACGCCAACGCGATTGCATGGTGGCGGCGATCCGTCGCCATCTCCCGGCGGAGGTGAAGGCGAGCGATCCGGACGGCGGCATGTTCCTCTGGCTGAAACTGCCGGCGGGCGTGTCGGTCTCGCGCCTCCTGAAGGTGGCCATCGAGCGCAAGGTCGCCTTCGTGCCCGGCTCGGCCTTCTTCGCCGATTCCGAGGACGACAGCCACATGCGGCTCAACTTCTCCAACTCCGACGAAGCCCGCATCGAGGAAGGCATCCGCCGCCTCGGCGAGGCGATCCGCGAGTCCGGCTGCTGCTGATCGATTCTCTCGGCCAACAAAAAAGCGAACCGGAAAACCGGTTCGCTTTTTTTATGAGCTGGGCGCGGTGCTTTAGCCGACCCACGCGCGGGCGTTGCGGAAGAGTTTCATCCACGGCGCGTCCTCGCCCCACTGGGCGGGGTGCCAGCTATTCTGCACGGTGCGGAAGACGCGCTCCGGGTGCGGCATCATGATCGTCACGCGGCCATCGCGGGTGGTGAGCGCGGTCATGCCCATCGGCGAGCCGTTCGGGTTGAGCGGGTACACCTCGGTGACCTGGTGCTTGTTGTCCACGTAGCGGGCGGCGACGAGACCGGACGTGCTGCACGCCTGGGCGGCGGCGGCATCCTTGAACTCCGCGTAACCCTCGCCGTGCGCGACGGCGATCGGGAGCACGCTGCCCTCCATGCCGGCGAACAGGATGCTCGGGCTCTTCTCGATCTTCACCGAGACGAAACGCGCCTCGAAGCGCTCGGAGCGGTTTTGCACGAAACGCGGCCAGAGATCGGCGCCGGGGATGATCGAGTGGAGGTTGCTCATCATCTGGCAGCCGTTGCAGACGCCGAGG
>MWDT01000581.1 GCA_002070825.1 Verrucomicrobia bacterium ADurb.Bin122 | reverse complement strand
TGGCGCGTGTCGATGGCGACGGCGGGCTTGCCGGAGGATTCTTCAGCGGGGGCGATGGCGCCTTCGAGGCCCACGCCGCCGACTTTGTTTTTCAACTCCACGACGAGGCGCTCGGCGGTTTTTTTGCCGATGCCGGGACACTTGGCGAGGGTGGCGATGTCGCCGATGCGAATGGCGTTTTCGAGCACGGGCAGCGAGAGCTTGCTCATGATCGTGATGGCGCTTTTGGGGCCGACGCCGGTCACGTTTTCGATGAGCAGGCGGAAGAAGTCGCGCTCGGCGAGGGTGGCGAAACCGAAGAGGGTTTGCGCGTCCTCGCGATAGACGGCGAGCGTGTGCAGTTTCACCTGCGCGCCGGGCGCGGGGAGTTTCTCGGCCGTCGTGATCGGGATGTGCAGTTCGTAGCCGAGACCGCCGGTCTCAATCACGGCGTGCAGCGGCGTGGCGGAGACGAGTTGGCCTTGAATCGAAACGATCATTTGAGGCCGAGGACGTCTTGCATGTCGTACACGCCGGGGCTCTTGCCGACGATCCACTGGGCGGCGCGCACGGAGCCGCGCGCGAAGATGCCGCGGTCGGTGGCTTTGTGGGTGAGTTCGAGGCGTTCGCCGAGGGCGGCAAACATGACGGTGTGGTCGCCGATGACGTCGCCGCCGCGGATGGCGTGCATGCCGACTTCGGTCGGGGTGCGTTCGCCGGTGATGCCTTCGCGGCCGTGGCGGACGGCGTCGGCGCCGAGCTTGCGCTCTTCGAGGATGATTTCGAGGAGGCGGGCCGCGGTGCCGCTGGGGGCGTCTTTCTTGAAGCGGTGGTGCATTTCCAGCACTTCGGCGTCGTAGTCGGAGCCGAGGATGGCGGCGGCGCGGCGGGTGAGGGCGAAGAGGAGGTTGACGCCGACGGAGTAGTTGCCCGACCAGACGCAGGGGACCTGCGCGGCGAGTTTGAGGAGCTCCGCTTTGGTCTCGGCGCTGTGGCCGGTGGTGCCGATGACAATCGGCTTTTGGTGCTGGATAGCGAGCTCGAGCAGCGAGCGGGTGACGTGGTGGCTGCTGAAGTCGATGATCACGTCGCAACCGGCGATGTGGTCGGCGGGCTTGTCGCCGACGTCGAGGGCGGCGGAGATGGGCACGCCGAACTCGGCGGCGGTGGCCGTGATGACCTGGCCCATGCGGCCCTTGGCGCCGTTGAGGAGGATGCGGGGAGCGGACATGGCGTTTACTTGCCGAGGTTGACGAGGGCCTGCTCGAGGACGGCGCGGTTGGCGTCGGTCATCTCGCACAGCGGCGGGCGGACTTCGGCGGTGCCGATGATGCCGGCGCGGGCGAGAGCGGTCTTCACGGGCACGGGATTGGGCTCGACGAAGAGGGCCTTGAAGATCGGGTAGAGCTGGCGGTGGATCTTGCCTGCCTTGGCGTAATCGTTGGCCAGGGCGAAGTTGACCATCTGTGAGACTTGCTTCGGGAAGAGGTGCGAGGCGACGCTGATGACGCCTTCGGCGCCGACGGACATGAAGGGCAGGGTGAGGGAATCGTCGCCGCTGAGCACGGTGATGTCCTTGCCGAGGGCCTGCTTGAGCTGGTC
>MWDT01000580.1 GCA_002070825.1 Verrucomicrobia bacterium ADurb.Bin122 | reverse complement strand
GGGTGCATATCCGCCATGGACATGGGCGCCCGAGTTCATGCGGCCGCGGGGACGGCCTGGACGTAGGACCGTTCTATGGTGGACATGAGGGAGTCGAATCGACCTGAAAGGACGGCAGCGCGAAACGTCATGATGGTCTGGCCTCCGTGTTGAGAGTAGCGGGCGCCGGCTCGCTTCATCCGGACGTTGACCACCGTCTTGGCCGCGGCCTCGACGACCCCCGTCCCGATGGGGCGGTGCTCGCGGCGCGCCTGCGCGTAGTGCAGGCGCCCATGCTTCGCCTGGCCAGCGATGAAGTTGATGGACTTCTCGATCACGTCGCGCCGCGTCCCCGCGGGGAGCTGGTCTCGCTTGTAGCGCATTGCCTTCAGCACGCGCGTGGCCCCGTCATCGAGCTCTTTCATCTGGGTACACCAGTCCGCAGCCAGCACACGTGCCTTCGCCTCGTCGGGCTCAGCGGCTTTCGCTGCATCGCCCAGGTAGGTGGCGCAGTGGAAGAAGTCCAAGAGCCAGTTCGGCATCGCCTGCATCGTCAGGGAGAGCCGCACGCCGATGCCCTCCAGGCGTTGCCACTGAGCCGGGTTCCCGTCAGCGGCGAAGCACACGCGGAGATCGGGGCGCCTCTCAAGCGCAGCGCGAAGCTCATCTTCGAGTTCATCGGCGACGGTGCCTTTGCCGCTCTCAGGCATCCGGGCCACGTACAGGGTCCGCAGGTGCTCGCCATCCGCGTCCCAGAAGGACACGGTTCCGACGCAGCCCTCGTGCCACGCTCTCCCCTCGGCGTTGTCGTTGTCCGCGGGACTGGGACCGCCGACGGCCCCGTAGCGTTGCTCGTGCCGGGGGGCCTCAGGCGCTTCTGTCTTTCGCCCTCTCGGCTTCGCATGCTCCCCGTCCTGCGGGACCATCACCCCGTCCATCGACACCTGAACGGTGACCGCGGCATCTGGAACGTCGTCGCTCTCCCTGAGTTCGTTGTTGATCTGCTCGCGCCGCTGCTCGTACCGAGCCGCGATGGCGTGCGGGACGCGGTGCAACGACGACTTGCTCACCGCCGCCACTCCCGCCTCAGCCAGCATCCCCTCTGCCTCCTCGGCCGTCATGAGGGCGACCGCCCGCGACAGGATGCGGGCCACTCGCGGGGTGTAACGCTTCTCGACAATTCCGAGGCGCTTCTCCAGCGGGATGACGACGCGTCCGCCGCCTGCCTTCTGGTACGTCGAACGATCCAGCGCGACGTCGCCAAACAAGGTCGTGTACGTCCCTTTCGTCACGCGGCGGTTGCCCCACGTCTCGCCCTCGTACGAAACCATTGGCGCGTCTTCGTCCGCCCGCTTCAGGACCTCAACCATGAGCTCCCGTCCGAGGCCGTTGACGAGCCCCTGTATCTGCCGTTCCAGCTCCAGGCAATCCAGGTCCCCCGCCTTCGTCTCAGCCAGCTCGCGCCGAAAATCGGCGATCGCCCGCTGCATCTTGTCCAACCGCGACGTCGTCATGTTCGCCAACACATCGCTCACGCGACCAGCGGTGCGCAAGACACCTCGCACTCTTGGTGGCGCTTTGCAGTCTCACGATCTTTGGGTGCCGTGGCTGGATCTGCACCC
>MWDT01000579.1 GCA_002070825.1 Verrucomicrobia bacterium ADurb.Bin122 | reverse complement strand
CCGCGCATGCTGGCCAACGACGGGCGCGTGGTCTCCAACTTCATCGTGCAGGCGCTGCGCGGCGAAGACCTCACTGTGTACGGCGACGGCTCGCAGACGCGCTCCTTCTGCTACGTGGACGACCTGATCGAGGGCTTCGTGCGCTTCATGAATCAGACCGAGACCGTCGGCCCGATGAATCTGGGCAACCCTGGCGAGTTCACGATGCTGCAACTGGCGGAGCTCACGCTGAAGCTCGTCGGCGGCCGCTCGAAGATCGTGCACCAGCCGCTGCCGGCCGACGACCCGAAGCAGCGCCGGCCGGAAATTTCGCAGGCGCGCTCGGTGCTGGGCTGGGAGCCGAAGGTGGCACTCGAAGAGGGCCTTCGGCGCACGATCGAGTATTTCCGCACGCAGGTCTGAGGCCTGCCTGCGGTGACGCCTCCCGGCGCCGCGCCCCGGCCTCCCGACCGGCACGCGCACGGCGCGGGGTCAGGCGGCGGAGTTGACGACCTTCACGATTTTCAGGTGGCGTTGACCGCCGGGCGTCGGCCAGGTCAACTCGTCGCCCTCGCGGTAGCCGATGAGCGCGGTGCCCAGCGGCGAGAGCACGGAGATGCGTTGCTGGTCGATGTCGGCGTGTTGCGGCAGCGCGAGCGTGTAGCACTCCTTTTCGTCGAGGTCCAAGTCGAGGACGGTGACGGAGGAGCCGAGCATGACGACGCCGGAGGGCAGGCTCTCCCTGGGCAGGACGAGGGCTTTGTCGAGTTCGTCGCGGAGGGCTTGGATGCGCTGCCGGGCCGAGCCGGTGGTGTTGGCGGCGGCGGAGGCGAGCAGGCGGAGTTTTTCGTAATCTTCAGCAGGGATGTGCAACATGGCGGATTTGGGATGTGCGGGGGCGTGCCACCGCGGTTGGTGTCGGGCGCCGCAGTCTGTGCGGGCGCTTGGTTGGGGTGAATGAGGAGACCCGATGACGGGCTTCCGCAGGGGTGGTGCTGGTGGCACCGGATGGTTCGGTGGGATCGGGCGAGGGGCGGCTCATGGCCTCCGGCGGCGGCCGCCCTCGCGTGCGCAGTCTGATCGATCTACGCTTAAGGAGCCGCGCCGGAATAATCCGGACAGATGATGCTGGCCTTCAGGCCATGCATCGGGGAAAGGAAAATTGAGCGGCGGAGCACCATGGGAACGGGGGCAGAAACGGCCATTCGCCAACGAAAGTCAACTGCTGTGGCCCGGTCGGCGGACTTTGCGTATCCCGGCGGGGAATCGGGTCGCCCGGCGTTTTTTGTCGCCGTCGGCCGGCGCATCGCGCAGCAAGCCACTTTACCCATGAAAAATCGGTGGCTCATCGCGCTCGCGGCAGTCGGCATCCACATCTGCATCGGTTCGGCGTACTCGTGGAGCGTGTTTTCAAAGCCGCTGCAAAGCGCATTCGGGTGGAGCCTGAAGCAGGCCAACCTGACGTTTGGCATCGCGATCTTTTTTCTCGGCATGTCGGCGGCGGTGGGCGGGCACTTCGTCGAGCGTTTCGGCCCGCGCGCGGCCGGCACGATCTCGGCGATTCTGTGGGGGCTCGGGCTGGTCGGCGCCGGTCTGGCGACGAAGCTCGGCAGCCTCTGGATGCT
>MWDT01000578.1 GCA_002070825.1 Verrucomicrobia bacterium ADurb.Bin122 | reverse complement strand
TCGATGCCCTCCTCGATGTTGAGCGCGCTCTGGAGGAGGTGAAACTCCTCGTTCTCGTAGATGACCTTTTTGGTGAGGCCGTAGGTGTTGAGCGGTTTGCCCTTCAGAGCGAAGACGGCCTGCGTCTGCACGTCGCGGCACGAGGTGAGCGAGCCGGCGGCGGAGTCGCCCTCGACGATGAAGAGCGTGCTCTCCTCGGCGCGCTTGTCCTTCGTGTCGAGGTGCACGCGGCAGTCGCGGAGCTTGCGGTTGTGCAGGGAGGCTTTCTTGGCGCGCTCGCGGGCGATGTTGCGGATGCCGGCGAGCTCCTTGCGCTCGCGCTCGCTGTCCTCGATCTTGCGCTTGAGGGCATCGGCCGCCTCGGGATTGCGATGGAGCCAGTTGTCGAGGTGCTGTTGGAGGAACTGGCCGACGAACTGGCGGATCGAGGGGCCGCCGGGGCCGATGTCGGCGGAGCCGAGCTTGGTCTTGGTCTGCGATTCGAAGACGGGCTCGATCACGCGCACAGCGATGGCGGCGACGACGGACTGGCGGATGTCGGCGGCGTCGTACTCCTTTTTGAAGAAGTTGCGCACGGTCTGCACGAGGCCTTCGCGGAAGGCGGCGAGGTGCGTGCCGCCCATGGTGGTGTGCTGGCCGTTGACGAAGCTGTAGTACTCCTCGCCGTAGGAGGTGGCGTGCGTCATCGCCAGCTCGATGTCGTCGGCCTCGATGTGGGCGATGGGATAGAGGGCGCCGCCGGTGAGTTTGCGCTGGAGCAGGTCCTTCAGGCCGTTTTCGGAGCGGAAGGGTTTGCCGTTGAAGGTGAGCGTGAGGCCGCGGTTGAGGAACGCGTAGTTCCAGAGCATCTCCTCGATGAACTCCGCGCGGAACTTGAAGTCGGCGCCGAAGAGCGCCTCGTCGGGCGTAAACTCGATGATCGTGCCGTTGCGCTCGGTGGTCGTGGCGACCTTGTGGTCCTTTTTGATCTTACCCTGCGAAAACTCGACGATCTTGGTCTGCCCGTCGCGGATGGCCTGCGCGCGGTAGTGCAACGAGAGTGCGTTGACGGCCTTCTGGCCGACGCCGTTGAGACCGACAGCCTTCTTGAAGGTCTCGCTGTCGTACTTGGCGCCGGTGTTGATGACGGAGACGCACTCGAGGAGTTTGCCGAGCGGGATGCCGCGACCGTAGTCGCGCACGCGCACCGTGCGGTCTTCGAGCTCGATCTCGATCTTTTTGCCGTAGCCCATCGTGAACTCGTCGATGGAGTTGTCGATGGACTCCTTGAGCAGCACGTAGATGCCGTCCTCCACATGGGAGCCGTTGCCCAGCCGGCCGATGTACATGCCGGGGCGCAGGCGGATGTGCTCCGTCGAGGAGAGGGTCTTGATGCTGGCTTCGGTGTATTGGGTCGCCATGGGCAAAACAGAAGAGTTGGCAAGGGACGGCCCGTTTGCGGATGTGACAAGCGGAAATTCGGCCACCACGCCTCAATCCCTGAGATCCCCCACCTAGGCACTTGCGTCGCAGCCCTCGCGATTCATTTTGCCCGTTGGATGACGCACCCATCGAAGACAGCCCTTGCCGCCCGCACCATCGAGCAAATCACCTCGGGCATGAACTC
>MWDT01000577.1 GCA_002070825.1 Verrucomicrobia bacterium ADurb.Bin122 | reverse complement strand
CGACGATCCGTCGGCGCTGCTCGCCACGGCCAAACACTTCGCTGGCTACTCCGAGACGCAGGGCGGGCGCGATGCCTCCGAGGCCGACCTCTCCCGCCGCAAACTCCGCAGCTACTTTCTGCCGCCCTTCGAGCGCGCGGCGCGTGCCGGCGCGATGGCGTTCATGACCGGCTATCAGTCGATCGAGGGCGTGCCCTCGACGGCCAACCGCTGGCTGCTCACCGACGTGCTCAAGCAGGAGTGGGGCTTCCGCGGCGTGCTCGTGACCGACTGGGACAACGTCGGCCGGCTCGTCTATGAGCAGCAGGTCTGCGCATCGTTCACCGATGCCGCCATCGTGGCGTTGCGTGCGGGCAACGACATCATCATGACGACGCCTCAGTTTTTCGAGGGCGCCATCGAGGCGGTGCGCAGCGGACGGCTGAAGGAGTCCGAGATCGACGCGCCGTGCGCGCGCTTGCTTGCGTTGAAATTCCGCATGGGGCTCTTCGAAAATCCCCGCCGGCCGGACCTCGCGCGTGCCGTTGTCGAGATCGCCCGCCCGGAGCACCGTGCGCTCAACCAGGAGGCTGCGCGCCGCAGCCTGGTGCTGTTGAAAAACGACGGCTTGCTGCCGCTCGATCCGGCGAAGGTGAAATCCATCGCGGTGATCGGGCCGAATGCCGACGACGACCTCGCGCAGCTCGGCGACTGGTCGCTCGGCTCCTCGCAGCACCCGAAGGAGGCCGGCAAGCATCCACGCGAAAAGACGACCACGGTGCTCGATGGCATCCGTGCGCTGGCTCCGGCCTGTTGTGCGGTGCGCCATGTGCGCGGCTGCTCGGTCAGCGATTCGGATATGTCGGGTATTGCGGAGGCGGTGGCGGCCGCCGAGGCGTCGGAAGTCGTGGTGGCGGTGGTCGGCGATCACCTGCACCTACTCGGCGAGTGGAATAGCACGGCGACGCTCGAATTGCAGGGCGGCCAGGTGGCGCTGCTGGATGCGTTGGAAAAGACCGGCAAGCCGCTGGTCGTGGTGCTGGTGAACAGCAAGCCGCTCGTGTTGCCCGCGTCGGCCCGGCGCGCGGCGGCGATTTTCGAGGGCTTTAACTCCGGCATGGAGGGCGGGCTCGCCGTCGCCGAGGCGCTCTTCGGTCTGATCAACCCGTCCGGCAAACTCACGATTTCCATCCCGGTGCACGTGGGCCAGCAGCCGGTGTTTTACAGCCAGGTGCGCGGGCAGCACAGTCTCCGTGAGTCGGCAACCGGGCTGACGACGCCGTCGGCTCCGGCGCAGGATCTCGGCTACCGCTATGCCGACCTCACGCAGGACCCGCTTTTCCCGTTCGGCCACGGGCTGAGCTACACGACCTTCCGTTATGACAACGTGCGACTCTCCACGCCGACGCTGGCGCGTGGGCAATCGCTGGAGGTTTCCGTCGATGTGAAAAACGCCGGTGCGCGGGTGGGCGATGAGATCGTGCAGGTGTACGTGCACGACCGCGTCTGCTCGGTCACCTGGGTGGGCAAGGCGCTCAAAGGCTATGCCCGTGTGCATCTGGAACCGGGCGAGACAAAGACCGTGCGGGTGACGCTGCCCTACGAGGCGTTTCAACTCGTCGACGCG
>MWDT01000576.1 GCA_002070825.1 Verrucomicrobia bacterium ADurb.Bin122 | reverse complement strand
AACCCCCGTTCGACGCAGATCCTTCGGTACAGCCCGTACCGGGCGTCCCGCCCCGCGTCCTCCACAGTGACTCCGAGCTGGCGTGCCAAGCGGGGCACGTCAACCCTGTCCACAGTGACAGGTATGCCGAGCGAGCGCGCCAACTCACTGACGAACCGCTCGTCCTCGTCGGCGCTCGCTCCGCGGATCATGTGATTGACATGTGCCACGTGAAGCTGGAGGTTGTACTCCCGGGCGATGGAGCTTAAGAAATGAAGGAGAGCTACCGAATCCGGTCCGCCCGACACTCCGACCACCACGCCGTCGCCGCGGTCAATCATCGAGTACTTGCGCACAGTATCCATGGCGATTCTGACAAGACCGTTACTGCCCACTGGACTCACCCTCCGGGATAGACCTTTCCACAATACGCGGTCCTATCCCTGCCGCTCGTATGGCTCTGCCGTGGGTCCTGCGGCGGCAGTAGCCTTCGCCAACCTGCCTACGAAGACCGTCATGTCGTCTCTGAGCGGCCTAGATCCAGATCCACCCCGTATAGGCGTTCCCGCCCGAGCCCAATTCATCACTGCATGCGCTACGCTTGACGCGCTGCCGCCCGGCGCCTGCTGTATGACGCGGGCCAGCTCGGCGTCGACGTCATCAAGGTCGCCGCGGCCCTCAGTTATCCCGTCCGTTGCCCAAACGATAATGTCTCCTTCCTCTAAGACAGTGTTGAAAGCAGCAGTGTGTGCCGGAACCGAGACGCCGGCGGGCGCCGAGGGCGCCCCCAAAGCTGTCACGCGCGAGCCACGCCGGATGTAGCAGGGCGGAGCCCCCGCCTTGATCATCTCGGCATCGCCGGTGTGCAGGTCTATGATTGCGATATCCAGCGTCGCGAACGGCCCCTGGTCAGGGTGGAGCGACATCAGAGCGTTCACGTTTTCCATGGCAAACGGGGCCTCCAGCCCGGCCGCAAGCAATCGGGCCAGGGCCGACAGTGCGGCCCGGCTCTGCCTCGCCGCCGCACCACCCATGCCCATTCCGTCTGAGATGAGTATCGCGACTCTGCCTTCTCCGAGGCTGGTCAGGAGGTGAGAGTCGCCGTTCACATCATCTTCTATCCCTGGAGCTGAAAGCGACTCCGTCTCCAAGAAAAATCGGCGCCCAGACGCCAGACTCACAGTGCACTCGGCCGTAGCCTCCGCAGATGCCTGAGAGCTGCACGAGCGACCCTGTACCGACATGGCGAGTCCAACCGCGCCTGATACGATCGGGGCCAGGGTTCGAGCACACTCATTCACGCGACCGCACGCCGCCTTTACCACCTGCACTTCTATATCCCCATGCCCAGCTCGGGAGATGCTCACGCACCTTGCGTCGATGCCGGCCCGCCTGAGGCGCCCCCGTATCTCGCGCTCCGAATCTTCATCAGACATCACTGCCGACTGCGCCCGCATCGCTGCGCGGGTCAGAGCGCGGGCGACCCCGGCTGTCTGCAGCGACAACATGGCCCGAGCTGCCTCGCGCGACACCGAAATGGGCGGCTCCGCCGACTGTGGCTGCGCAGCGCCGGCTGCGGCTTCGCCCCCCACCGCGGCTGTCGGTCGCCCGACGTGGGAGGCCGCAGCGGC
>MWDT01000575.1 GCA_002070825.1 Verrucomicrobia bacterium ADurb.Bin122 | reverse complement strand
CCCGCGCACCCTTGAGTTTCCGCATCCACCATGAGCACGATCCAATGGAAGGTCGCCAAGACCTACTCCGACATCACGTACCACAAGGCCGACGGCATCGCCAAGGTCACCATCAACCGCCCGGAAAAGCGCAACGCGTTCCGCCCGGAGACCGTCTCCCAGATGTTCGATGCGTTTTGCGACGCGCGTGAAGACCCGACCATCGGCGTCGTCCTCCTGACCGGCGCCGGCCCGCACACCGACGGCAAGTACGCCTTCTGCTCCGGCGGCGACCAGAGCGTGCGCGGCCATGCCGGCTACATTGGCGGCGACGGCGTGCCGCGCCTCAATGTCCTCGATCTTCAAAAACTCATCCGCTCGATGCCCAAGGTCGTGATCGCGCTCGTCGCCGGCTACGCCATCGGCGGCGGTCACGTCCTGCACCTCGTCTGCGACCTCACCATCGCGGCGGACAACGGCGTCTTCGGCCAGGTCGGCCCGCGCATGGGCAGCTTCGACGGCGGCTTCGGCTCCAGCTACCTCGCGCGCATCGTCGGCCAGAAAAAGGCCCGCGAAATCTGGTACCTTTGCCGCTACTACAACGCCCAGCAGGCGCTCGACATGGGCCTGGTCAACACCGTCGTCCCCGTGGCCGAGCTCGAAGCCGAGGGCGTGAAGTGGGCCCGCGAGATTCTCCAGCACAGCCCGCTCGCCATCCGCTGCCTCAAGAGCGCCTTCAACGCCGACGTCGATGGCCAGTCCGGCCTCCAGGAACTCGCCGGCAACGCCACGCTGCTCTACTACATGAGCGACGAGGCCAAGGAGTTTCACCGCGCCCAGCAGGAGAAGCGCAAGCCCGACGCCCGCAAATATCCCTGGCTCCCTTGAGCCGGCGCCGCGCCCACGTTGTGCCGTAACACCTCTGCGTTTCCCGTCACATTGCCATGACTTCCGAGCATCGTCCCAGCCCGCTTGAGCGCCGTTTTCAAGGTGAGCACCCGCTGCGCACCCTGAAGTATCTCATGCTGCCAGAACGCTGGAAGCTCATCTGGGGCACGGTCTTTTACGTGATCAAGCACAGCCCCATGTGGCTGATGCCGCTGCTCACGGCCAACGTGATCGACATCATCGCGCAGCCCGAGAAGCACTCGCGCGCCGAGCTGTGGTGGAACGCCGTCGTGCTCGTCGTCATCCTCGTGCAGAACCCGATCACGCACTACATCTACGTGTGCTTCGTGAGCCGGGCGTCGCGCAACGTGGAGACGCAGCTGCGCTCCTCGATCTGCCGCCGGCTCCAGCAGCTCTCCATCGGTTTCTACTCGCGACAGAGCGCGGGCAAACTCCAGAGCAAGGTCCTGCGCGACGTCGAATCGATCGAACAGCTCCTGCGCGCGTTTTTCGACGCCGGGCTCATGGCGGTGGTCAACATCGTCTTCGCGCTCATCGTCACCGCGATGCGCGTGCCGTGGTTCATCGTCTTCTACGTGCTCACGGTGCCCGTCGCCGCCGGTCTCATCCTCCTGCTGCGCCGCCGACTCGACGCCCGCAACACGACCTTCCGCAAGGAGGTCGAGCAGATGTCGGCCCGCGTGATCGAGATGACGCACCTCATCCCGATCACCCGCGCGCACGG
>MWDT01000574.1 GCA_002070825.1 Verrucomicrobia bacterium ADurb.Bin122 | reverse complement strand
AGCGTCATTTGGCGAAACTCCACCACGTCGATCAGGCCTTGCGGCGAGTCTTGCGCAGCCTTGATCTTTCGGCACTTGGCCTTCAGGCGCCGAACCATCAAAGCGATGTCGTCGCGATCCAGGATGTAGACGACGACCTGCGGGAGCGTCGTACCGGACTCGCAGAGCAGGTAGGACAGGCGAACGGTTGCCATGTCGCGGCCCGTTTGCTCGATCAGCTCCCACGCCAACGCCGCCTGGATCTCATAGCGCGAGCCCACGAAACCACGAACGAACCCCGCGATGTCGGAGACGTATTTGAGGTCCGGCACGTCGAGCGTTTCGCCGTCGATCCAGATGTCGGGGCGCGTCTGGACTTCGAGCCCTTCGATCTCCCCGCGCAACGTCACCTGGTACGAGACAGGCCGACCATCTGCAAGGACAGAGATTGCCTCACGGACTCGCGGGAGCGCGGACAGGATTTCCCGCTCCTGCTTGGCGTCGATGATCTCCTTCCCGCCTTGCAGGTCGCGCCACGCCTTGCCTTCCTTGGTCGCGAACGTCATCCCCTCCGGCTTCACCGCGAAGCAATCCGCGAACGACTTGTTGGCCGTCACCAGAGCGTCAAGCGCGCCGCCGCCTGCCGCGAGCTTCGAGGCTGCACCCGAGTAGCGGCCATCGCCAGCGTATTCGTAAGCCCACCGCTCCAGGCTCATCGTGCCGAATGCCTCGAGCGCAGATGATCCGTAGGCGGGCGCCTTGGTGTACGCTTCCCACGACTCGCCCGTCAGAATTTGCGCGGTCATGCTTTCGCCCGCTTTTCCGCCGCCGCCTTCGCGAGGTCGTTCAAATTCGCGACATCTTCCGGAACCTTTGGCGCTTCCGTTGCAACGTCGAACCATTCGTGCGGCTTGCTCATGCCGTCGCGCAGGGAGTTGTAGATCCGGCCCAAGGAAACGACCTGCGCCGGGAGAATCGAGTCCATGCGCCGCTGGATCTTCTTTTCGATCGCCTCCTTGTCCACCCCGAACGCCGCGAACGCTTCCAGGAGCTTTGCGATTCTTTCCGGCGAGATGTCGACCTTTGCGCGCAAAGTCTGCTCACATGCCTGTTCCGCCGCCTCCACGACGTCGCCCGGAACGATCGCGAGGATGCAGGCGCGAACGCGACGTGCTCCGTTGTTGGCGACGTTTTCGTAGATATCGCGGGAATCGGTCAGCGCGTAGGATCCCTTCTTCGTGTTGCGGACGTGCGAAACTGTGAATTGGATCGACTTGCGCACGTTCGATTCCAGATCCCAGCAATACGCCTCAACCTCAGACGCGCCGCCGACATTGGACAGCTCGCGCATCCCATATTGGAGATGCCCCCACCCCTGCGCGATCGTTTCGGCGAGGCGGATCGACGGGCCGGTGATTTCCTGTCCTCCGCGCGCAAAAGCATACTGAGCCTTTTCGGCCAGCGTCGGGCGGGCGCATGCATTCAAGATGCGGTCCATGGCCTTGCGCTGGTCTCGCGGGTACATCTGAGCGACGGCCATTGCTGCCTTGACCTCGGCAATTTCGCGGGCCTCGCCAGCAGCCGCAACAGCGCCACCAGTGGTTTCGATTTCCTGGCTTCCGAATGGATTCAAGTCG
>MWDT01000573.1 GCA_002070825.1 Verrucomicrobia bacterium ADurb.Bin122 | reverse complement strand
GCGGCGCGATCCACGGAGATTTCCAGATAGGGTTTACCCTGGGCGCGCGACGGGGCGACGCCGGTGGCGCCGGGCACGCGCTCAAGGACGGCGGCGATCTCAAAGGCCTTTTGCTGGAGCGCGGAGAGGTCGTCGCCGTACACCTTCACGCCGAGCTGGGCGCGGATGCCGGTCGAGAGCATGAGGATTCGGTTCTCGATTGGCTGGAGAAAACCAGGGGCGTAGCCGGGGACGGCGGTGAGCCGTTGTTGAAGTTCGGCGACGAGCTGGGCCTTGGTCATGCCCGGTCGCCACTGGTCGGTGGGCTTGAGCATGATGGTCGTCTCGATCATCTCGACGGGGGCGGGATCGGTGGGCGTGTCGAACCGGCCGAGTTTGCCGGCGACCGAGGCGACCTCGGGCATTTGCCGGATGGTGCGGTCCTGCCACGCCATGATGCGTTTGACCTCGGTGAACGACGTGCTCGGCACGAGCACCGGCATGAAGAGGAGACTGCCTTCCTCCAGCGTGGGCATGAACTCGCTGCCGAAGCCGCGCGCCCACGCCGGGTCGCCGAGCGCGGCGCGCCAGGTGCGCGGCAGGCCAAAGGCGATCACGAGGCAGCACGCGAGGAGCGCGACGGCGAGGGACAGCACGGTCTTGCGCGCGCGCAGCGCCCAGTCGAGGACGGGGTCGTAGATCGCGAGCAGGGCGCGCATGAGCCAGTTGCGGTCCTCGTTGTGAAACGGGCCTCGGACGAGCAGCGTGCAGAGCACGGGCACGAGCGTGACGGCGAGCAGCGTGGCGCCGACCATCGCGAAGGTCTTCGTCCAGGCCAGCGGGTGGAAGAGTTTTCCCTCCTGGCCGGTGAGTGCGAAGATTGGCACGAAGGCCAGCACGATGATGCCCATCGCGAAGAAGATTGGCCGGCCGACTTGTTGCGAGGCCGCCAGCACCGTGTGCCAGGTCTCGTCGGCGGTGAGGCGACGGCCGCGCGCGGTCTCGGCCTGCTCGCAATGCCGGATCACGTTTTCCGTGGTCACGATGCCGGCATCCACCAGCACGCCGATGGCGATGGCGATGCCGGTGAGCGACATGATGTGCGAGGTGATGCCGAACTCCTTCATCAGGATAAACGCGATCAGGATCGAGGCCGGTAGCGGCAGCGTGACCGTCAGGATGCTGCGGAAGTGAAACAGAAACAGGATGTGCACCAGCGTGACCAGAATCACGGCCTCCCAGAGTGTGTGTTTGAGCGTGTTGATGGCGCGGGAGATCAGGTCGCTGCGGTCGTAGAACGGCTCGATGGTCACACCCTCCGGCAGGCCGGGCGCGATCTGCGCGATGCGGTCTTTCACGTCCTGGATCACCTGGTAGGCGTTTTCGCCGGAGCGCATGACGACCGTGCCGCCGACGACTTCGTGGCCATCGACGTCGAGGGCGCCCCGGCGGTAATCGCCGCCGATTTGCACGGTGGCGACGTCGCGCAGGTACACGGGAGCGCCTCCGCGCGTGGCGACGGCGACCTGCTCGATGTCGGCGGCGCTCTCGAAGAGCCCGCGGCCGCGCACGACAAACTCCTGGCCGTTTTCCTCGAGGGTTTTTCCGCCCACGTTGAGATTGTTTTTCGGCAACGCA
>MWDT01000572.1 GCA_002070825.1 Verrucomicrobia bacterium ADurb.Bin122 | reverse complement strand
GATTACCCGGCCGCCCAGGTGTATGCGGAGACCGACGTCGTGCCGGCTTACACGGCCTACTCGAAGGCCGGGCAGATGCTCGCCAAGTTCAACACCGAGCACGGCGAGTCCTTGGGAAATCAGATCGCCTCGGATGTGGCCCAGACAGTGCGGCTGCTGATTATTGTCACGGTGCTCGTCTTGATCGGAAGCGTCGTGATCTCAGTCTTCACCATCCGCGCGATTCTCAAGGTGCTTAATTCCGTGACGGAGGCTCTCGATGCAGGCTCCAAACAAACGACCTCGGCTGCGGCTCAGGTCTCTTCGGCCAGCCAGACGCTCGCCGGTGGTGCCACGGAGCAGGCTGCGTCACTTGAGGAAACCAGTGCGTCGCTTGAAGAGATCTCCGGCATGACCAAGCGCAATGCCGAGAATGCACAGAAGGCCAAGGAACTGGCCGGCAGCGCCCGCCACGCCGCAGATACCGGCGTCACGGACATGGCTGCGATGAAGACCGCAATGGACGAAATCAAGGCTTCGAGTGACGATATCGCCAAGATCATCAAGACGATCGATGAGATTGCATTTCAGACCAACATCCTCGCACTCAACGCCGCCGTCGAGGCCGCGCGAGCGGGTGAGGCGGGCGCCGGCTTTGCGGTTGTGGCTGAGGAGGTCCGCAATCTGGCCCAGCGTTCGGCCCAGGCCGCCAAGGAAACCGCGAGCAAGATTGAGGGCGCCATCACCAAGACCTCGCAGGGTGTGACCATCAGCCGCAAGGTCGCCACCAGTCTGGAGGAGATCGCCACGCGTTCGCGCCAGGTCGATGAACTGGTTGTTGAGATTGCCACGGCGTCCACCGAGCAGAACCAGGGAATCGGTCAGGTGACGGTCGCCGTCTCACAGATGGATCAGGTCACCCAGTCCAATGCCGCCTCGGCTGAAGAAAGCGCGAGCGCCGCCGAGGAGCTCAATGCCCAATCGATGGCACTTCAGGAAATCGTTCGCGATTTGCTTCGGTTGACCGGCCAGGAAAATGCCGTGCAAGAAGAGGCCGCGGCCCCGGAGATGACTGCGACGCCTCGCCGGCACTCCGAGCGCAAGACGTCCGCTCCGGTGGCGATTCCCCACGACCCACACTTTGCGCACTAGCTTGGGGGAGAGGCGTCGGCCTCCTTTCTGCATGGCGTCCGGCTTGCCCCGGACGCCATTTTTTTGACGCAGGGCTTCGCCGCCCGTAGTCCGGCGCTTTGTGGGGCGTGGGAGGGTTGGCTCGGTTGAATTTTTCGATTCGATCGCGGGGAAACCCGATGCTGACGGTGTTAAACACAAGGTGCCGTCGGCACGTGTTGCCGATGGACAGCCCTGTTTTCCCCCTCGAACCAATGATCTCCCTCAACGCGTCCCGCTCGGTTTTTCGTCTCTTGTGCTGGCTGTGCCTTCTGGTCTGTCCAATCGCGGCCCAACCGGCTGAATCGCGGGATTTCTCGGGGTTCTGGACGGGGACCGTGCGCCATGAGCAGTCGGTGTACGACATCGGTTTTGAATTTCGGCGCGACGCGGACGGTCGCTGGCTCGGGCGCCAGTGGTACGCGGTGCTCCATCAGATGGGGACGCCGATGGGCGTACTCGCAGAGAC
>MWDT01000571.1 GCA_002070825.1 Verrucomicrobia bacterium ADurb.Bin122 | reverse complement strand
GCCTGGCGGCGCGTCCACCATTTTTTGAGCCGCGCGGGGATGCTGACGAGACCGCCCGGCAGCAGCAGCACGACGACGATGAACAGAGCGCCCATCAGGAACAGCCACAGCTCGGGCGCAGCCCGCGTGGCCCAGCTCTTGAGTGCGTTGACGGAGACGGCGCCGAGGATCGGGCCGAGCAGCGTGCCACGGCCGCCCACGGCCACCCAGACGACGGCCTCCAGCGATTTGTCGGGCGTCATCTCGCTCGGGTTGATGATGCCGATCTGCGCGACGTAGAGCGCGCCGCCCAGGCCGGAGACCATCGCGGCGAGCACGAAGACGAAGAGTTTATAGTGGGCGGTGTTGTAGCCCGAGAAGCGCACGCGGTTTTCGCCGTCGCGGATCGCCTGCATGATCTGGCCGGCCTTGGTGCAGGTGAGCCAGCGGAAGAGCAGGAACACCCCGGCGAGCAGCAGAATCGAGGCGCCGTAGAGCAGGCGACGCGTCGAGGGAGCGTTGATGTCGAGGCCGAGGACGAACTTGAAGTCGGTGAAACCGTTGTTGCCGCCGAAGCCGAAATCGTTGCGGAAAAACATCAGCGCCGCGGCGTAGGTGAGCGCCTGCGTGAGGATGGAGAAATAGACGTCCTTCAACCGGGAGCGGAATGCGAAGTAGCCGAAGACCAGCGCCAGCAGGCCGGGCACGACCACCACCATGCCGAGCGCGAACCAGAAGTTGTGAAACGGCTCCCAGTGCCAGGGCAGCGCCTTGTAGCCGAGGAAGACCATGTAGTCGGGCAGGTCGCTCTTGTACTGGCCCAGCTTGCCGATCATCAGCAGCAGGTACATGCCCATCGAGTAGCCGCCCAGCGCGAAGAACAACGCCTGCCCCAGGCTGAGCATGCCGGTGAAGCCCCAGACCAGATCGACGCCGAGCGCGAGGATCGCGAGCGTGGCGTATTTGCCATACAAGCTGATCGTGAAGTTGCTCACGTGCGCCCAGTGCTCGGGCGGCAGGAACGTGTTGAGCGCCGGCAACAGCACCGCGAAGATCAGCAGACACGCGCCGAAGACCGTCCACTGACGGGAGGAAAAGAGAGATCGCGACATGGCAGGATTAGTCGAGGCTGCGGTTGCGCGTGGGGAACAGCCCGCCGGGCTTCCACTGCAGGAAGAGAATGATGGCAACCAGCACGATGATCTTGCCGAGCACCGCGCCGAGGAACGGTTGCAACACCTGATCGATCGCGCCGATGCCCAGCGCGGCGAAGACCGTGCCCGCCAGATTGCCGACGCCACCGGAGACGACGACCATGAAGCTGTCCACGATGTGCGTCTGCCCGAGACCGGGGCCGACATTGCCGAGCTGCGTGAGGCACGCGCCCGCCAGGCCGGCGAGGCCGGAGCCGAACGCGAAGGTCATCATGTTGACGCGCTCCGTGGGCACGCCCATGCAGGCGGCCATGCCACGGTTCTGGGTGACGGCGCGGATGTACAGGCCGAAGCGCGTGCGCGTGAGCAGCAGCCACGTGCCCACGACGACGACGGCCGCAAAGCCGATCACGAAGACGCGGTTGTAGGCGAAAATGATGTCGTGCCACGTGGTGTTGCCCATGAGGTACCACGGCGTGGCGATCGG
>MWDT01000570.1 GCA_002070825.1 Verrucomicrobia bacterium ADurb.Bin122 | reverse complement strand
ATGAAGGCGGGCGAGGGGAGTTGCAGGCTGGTATGCAACATGTCCACGAGTTCATCCTCGTCCTTGGGCTGCATGACGACAGCTCCGGGCACGCAGCGCAGGAATGCGAAATCGTAGAGCCCGTGGTGGGTGGGGCCGTCGGCGGGCGAAAGACCGGCACGGTCGATGCAGAAGGTGACGGGCAGGTTTTGCAGGCAGACGTCGTGGATGATCTGGTCGTAGCAGCGCTGCAGGAAGGTGGAGTAGATGGCGACGACTGGGCGAAGGCCCTTGGTGGCCATGCCGGCGGCAAACGTGACGGCGTGCTCTTCGGCGATGCCCACATCGAAAAACTGTCTGGGGCACTGCGCGGCGAGTTGCGAGAGGCCGGTGCCGCTGGCCATGGCCGCAGTGATGCCGACGATGCGCGGGTCGGCTTTGGCGAAACGGGTGAGCGCGCAGCCAAAGACATCCTGGTAGGCTGGCGGGGTGCCCGGGGCGGGCTTGGTGCTCTCGCCTGTGACGGGGTCGAAGGAGCCCAAACCGTGAAATTTGTCGGGGGCCTTCATCGCCGCGTCCAAGCCGCGACCTTTTTTCGTGAGGACGTGGAGGATGATCGGGCTGTCGCTTTGTTTGGCGAACTCCAGGTTTTTGACGAGTTCGTCGATGTTATGACCGTCGATGGGGCCGAGATAGCGTAGGCCGTATTTCTCAAAAATGCTCGATTCGACGAAAAAGTCCTTGGTCTCGCGCTTCCACTTCATCCAGGTGCGGTGCATTTCCTGGCCGCCGGGCAGGCCGGTGAAGAAGCGCTCCAAATCGCCATGGAGACGGTTGTAGGTGGGGTTGGTCGAGAGCCGGTTGAGGTAGCGCGATATCGCGCCGACGTTCTTGGCGATCGCCCATTCGTTGTCGTTGAGAATGACGATGAGGCGCTTGGTCGAGCTGACGACGTTGTTGAGCGCCTCCATGGTGAGGCCGCAGGTGAAGGAGGCATCGCCGCAGACGGCGACGACGTGCTCGCTGGTGCCGCGCAAGTCGCGGGCCGTCGCCATGCCGAGGGCGGCGCTGAGGGCGGTGCCGGCATGGCCTGCGCCAAACGCGTCGTGCTCGCTCTCAGCGCGATTGAGGAAACCGCTGGCGCCGCCGGGCTGGCGGAGGTGGCGGAAAAACTCGCCCTGGCGACCGGTCAGCAGCTTGTGCGTGTAGCACTGGTGGGAGACGTCGAAGGTGAACTGGTCTTGAGGCGTCTGAAAAACGCGGTGGAGCGCGATGGTCAGCTCGACCACGCCAAGGTTGGGGCTGACGTGACCGCCATGGTCGGCGGTGACCGTGATGATCTCGTCGCGAATCTCCTGCGCCAGTTGAGGCAGGACAGCCGCGGGCAGGGCTTTCAGATCTTCCGGGCCGCGGATGCCATCGAGCAGGCGCGGGGCTGCCGGTGGCTGGGAAGCGGGGATGGTCGTGCTCATCGAACAGGCTTGAGTCCGCGTGCGCGGTTCAGGCTTCGCCTTTCTCGGGGGCAAAGGAGGCAAAGGCGGCGGCGCCGTTTTGCTTTTTCAGGAGCTCGATCTTCATCTCGGCGTCCTTGAGGCGGGTTTCGCAGACTTGGAGCAACTTGTTCCCCTCTTCGAAGCGGGCAATGAG
>MWDT01000569.1 GCA_002070825.1 Verrucomicrobia bacterium ADurb.Bin122 | reverse complement strand
TCGTGCTGGGCCTCGCGGATCGCCGCGGCCCACGCCACGGGCCAGCGCAGATACCAGCGCGAAAAAGGCGAGAACAAGCGGCCCTTGCCCGCGCTCAACGTGATCCGATGGTTGTCGTCGATCGCGGCAAACTCCGTATCGATCGCGGCCATCCACTCGGCCTTAGTTTGCGCGCTCGTCTTGTCGAGCACGCTAGCGCGCACGCGCAAGAAACGCTTGCGCCCGGTGTCGTAGGAGGTCGCGAGCGCGAGCAGGGCCGCGGCTTCAGTGTCGGTCTGCACGTCGCCGAGCACGAGCGCGCGCAGCGATAGCTTTTGCTGGGCGGCGAGCGCGTTGAACGCGTCGGTCCAGCCGTCGGAATCGGCGCGCGGACCCGAGCCGTGCCAGGTATGAATCGTCTCGCCGGCGATGAGCTCGCCAACGCCAAAGGCCACCATCGCGCCAACGTAAGGCAACGTGTATCTATTCGCCGTGCCAAGGCGCACGCGCCGGAACGTACGCCCACCGTCAAGGCTCAGCTCCAACACGATCTGCGACGTGCCGATCGTACCGCCGGTCACCACGCGCAGCACGCCGTCGTGCTCGCAGAGCACGCCGTCGGCGCCCGCTGTGATCGTGGTCGTGCTCGAGCCACTGTTACCCGTCGTAACCTCGTTGCTGATCGCGCCTGCGGTCACGATCGGCACGCCACAGAACAAGATCGGCTTGCGCGTTTGGTCGGCGTACAGCGCCAAAAACTCGACGGCTTCGCAGTAGCCGTGCAGCGCCATCAGCGCCGCGGCCGAACCGAAAAGGCGCGGCTTCGCGTCGTCGGTGAGCGGCACCGGGGCGATGACGACCAGCAAGTCGTCGCCGCCAACGGCGACGGACGCGCCCGCCGCGATCGTGTTGACTGCACTCGGAAGATCCATGGCTAAACCTCATCGCGCAACGCGCCTAGCGTCGCGGCTGCTGTCGTATTCACCACGCCGACCGTCGTCGTAGGCTCGGCGGTGCCGTCGTATTGTGTGCGATCGACCGATCGCCCGAGCCGAAAGCGAAGCTCGTACGCCGCGCCGATCGCGACCTCGGCGCCCTGCATTTCGTCGGGCGCGAGCATGCGCCCCGCGACGATCTCAACGATCGCGCCGTTGGCCTTGGCCCAGTCGTGCAACGCGACGAGCACACCGTCAACGATGCGGTCGCACTCGATCGCGTGCTCCACCGCCAGCGCGCCCGGCTTCGGCGCGGCCGCGTACACGGTTGCGACGTAGCCGACAAAACGCGCGTAAACGCGGCGCGGATTGCTCGAGCAGCCCACGGGCGCGCGGATCTCGTCGCCCGCTGCGTCGCGCTCGAGCAACACGCGGTGGGCTTGCCGCGGGGCGCCGCGGGGCGCGGGGCGCTCGTCGCCGAACGCCACCATGACGGGGAAATGCCGCGCGGCTAGATGCTCGGCGAGCCCATTGCGCAGCGCTAAAATCACGCCGCCCCCCTGTCGCGCTCGAACACGACCGCGTGAAACACGTCGTCAATCGCGCGGCGCCACTTCACCGGGATCGCAGTGCGATCGCCGATCGGAAGGATCTTGAAGCGGCCGATCATGTATTTCGCGTAGTCCGCGAGCAGCCGCGATCGGATCGTCGAGCC
>MWDT01000568.1 GCA_002070825.1 Verrucomicrobia bacterium ADurb.Bin122 | reverse complement strand
GTACGCGGGCGAGGGCTCGACCATCGAGGAGGCGCATGTGGCGGAGCTCACGCCCAACGTCGCCGAGGGGGATTTCTTCGAGACTGCGGAGGCGTTTTTCGCCGGCGATCTGAAGTGGACGCTCGCGGCGCTGCATCGGCATTTCTTCTCCGGCGGCGATGCGCGCCCGGTGATCAGCGCGCTCCAAAACCGCAACCGCATCCTCATCCAGGTACGGGCGCTGCTCGACAGCGGCGACGCGAAGCTTGGTCCGCGCGGGCTCGACGGCCTGCAAAAAGGCGCGGCCTCGTACGGCGCGCGTTTCGGCGAGGCGCTGGCGGAGAAAACCGCCTACAATCTTTTCAGCCAGAATGCGTGGTACGTGGGCAAACTGGCCAATGCGGGCCGGCTGCCGACGCTGCGCCGCCTGATCGACAACCAGCGCGAGTTTCTCAACGCGTTTGAGGAAATCGTGCGCCGGCCCTCCGAGCAGGAGGAAGTGTTGCGCGACATGGCCGTGCGCTGCCTGAGCGCGTGAGCTCCATGGAGAACGATTCCCCCGCCTCGGCGTCCGCAGGTGCGCCGGTTGCCATCCCGACGCGCCGCCGCCAACTGGTCGCGTGGCTGCTCGTGGCCGCGCTGGCCTGCAACGTCACCATGCTGTTTCTGCCGTTCATGGATCTGCGCGTGGGGTTGGTGACGACGCCTTATTCGCTGCTGCGCTCTGTGCGGATGCTCTGGGAATCGGAGCTGTACGTGCTGGCGATTCTGGTCGTGGGCTTCTCGCTGATTTTCCCCTTTGGAAAACTCGGGGTGCTGGCGTGGGTGTGCGCGGCGCGGCAGGTCGATGCCCGGCGGATGCGCTGGCTGGCGGCCGTCGAGAGTCTGGGCAAGTGGTCGATGCTCGATGTGTTGCTGGTGTGCCTGATCCTCACGCTGACGTCGGGGCAACTGCTCGTGGGTGCGCGGCCGCTGGCGGGCATCCCGGTGTTTACCGTGGCGGTGTTGTTGAGCATGACGGCGGGTGAGCTGATTTCGGCGGCGCTGCATCGCCCGGCCTCGCCTCGCGTGGTCCGTGTGCCGGCGGTGGCCGGACTCTGGCTGGCGCTCGCCGGCGTGGCGCTTGTGGGCACGGTGAGTCTGCCGTTTTTGCGGATCAACGACTGGCTGCTGGCCGACCGCAGCTACAGCATCCTCACGCTCGCGCCGGCGCTCTGGGCGCAGGGCGCGTACTTCACGGTGGCGATCACCTCGCTGTTTTTGGTGATCGCGCCGGCGGCGGCGTGGTGGGTGAGTTTTCTGTGGTGGCGGCGGCAGCGCCGCGGGGGTGACGTCGAGGCGTCGCACGGCCTCATGCGCTTGTTGCGCCGCTGGGACATGCTCGACGTCTTTGGGCTGTCGCTGGCGATCTTTCTGGTCGAGGGCGACTATCTCATGAGCACGGAAGTGCGCTGGGGCGCGCTGTTTTTGGTCGCGATGCTGGCACTGCGCTGGGCGTTTCAACTGGCGCTGGATCGCGCGTTTCTGAAGGAGTTGCGCGCCGAACAGGTGTCGGCCGACTGATCCGGGCGGACGTGGAAGGCGGCGCGGGCGCACTTTCCGTTGGCCTTGGCGCGCGCGACCCGTTTAGTCAGACGGCTTCGTCCCGTGA
>MWDT01000567.1 GCA_002070825.1 Verrucomicrobia bacterium ADurb.Bin122 | reverse complement strand
CCTGAAATCGACGCCCTCATCCTCGGCAGCCGCAACACCGAGCACTACTCGCAGGTGCTGCGTTGCCAGGAGCTCCGCAAGCCCGTGCTCGTCGAGAAACCCGTCGTCACCACCCTCGCCGAGCTCGACGCCATCCGCGCGAGCGTGGCGCGCACCGGCGTGCCCGTGATGCCCGCGCACAACTTCGTTTACCGCGGCGCCGTCCGCGCGGCCCGCGACGTGGTACGCAGCGGCGCGCTCGGGCGCATCGTCTTCGCCTCCGTCTCCAGCAACCACACCATCTCCGCCGAGCACGCCCAGGGCTGGCGCGCCAAGCTCAGCCTCGGCAGCGGCGGCGCCCTCATGGACAGCGGCCACCACCAGGTCTATCAGTCGCTCTACCTGCTCGGCTGCCCCGCCGCGTTGCACGCCTTCAAGAGCCGCCTGGTGCTCACCGGCATGGAGGGCGAGGACGTCGCCCACATCCAGCTCCAGTACGCCGACGGCAAACTCGGCTCGATCTTCCAGTCGTGGACCAACAACCACGGCGGCGCCGTCGATGGCATCCGCATCGTCGGCACCGAGGGCTCGCTGGAGGTCACCGACGCTCTCTACGTCAATGGCCAGCGCCGCGAAACCGACACCGACTACGGCAACTCCTTCGTGGGCCAGGCCCGCGCCTTCTCCGACCTGCTGATCAATGGCACCAAGCCGGAGTCCACGCTGGCCGATGCTCGCAACACCCTCCAGTTGATCCTGCTCGCCTACCAGAGCGCCGAGAGCGGCACCGTGCTGCGCTTCACGCCGGCGGCCTGACCCTCGCCACAGGTTTCCCCGAGGGCGCCGCGCCGCACGCGGCGCCCTTTTTGTTTTCCGACGCCGACCGCGCAAAGATCTGTGCTTTCCCATTGAAAGCGCGCCGGCCCCCCGCAACCCTCCGGCCTTCCGCAAAACCCGAGGAGCGCCCATGCCCACCACCATCTTCACCATCGCCAACCAGAAAGGCGGCGTCGGCAAAACCACCACCGCCGTCAATCTCGCCGCCGCGCTGGCCGACAAAAAGATCCCCACCCTGCTGATCGACCTCGATCCGCAGGCCAACGCCACCAGCGCCCTCGGTGTCGAGAAACAGGCTGGCCGCAGCCTCTACGGCCCGCTGCACGGCGAAGGCACCGCCGTCGAAATGATCACGCCGACCGCCTACGAGCGGCTCTCCGTCATTCCCAGCGAGGAGGACCTTGCCGCGATCGAGATCGAGCTCGCCCAGACGGAAAACTACCTCGCCAAACTGCGCGGCGTCCTCGAGCCTCTGCGCACCGGCAACCAGTTTCGCGCCATCGTCATCGATTGCCCGCCCGCCCTCGGCATGCTTTCAATGAACAGTCTGGTCGCCGCCGACCACCTGCTCATCGCGCTCCAGTGCGAATACATGGCGCTCGAAGGTCTCGGACAGATCCTGCGCAATGTCGACCGACTCAAGACCGCCGGCATCAACCCGGACCTCGACGTCGGCGGCATCGTCATGACGATGTTCGACACCCGCACCAACCTCTCCCGCCAGGTCGTCGACGAGGTCAAAAAGCACCTGCCCGACAAGATTTTCGACACCGTGATCCCGCGCACCGTGCGCCTGAGCGAGGCGCCGAGCTTCGGCAA
>MWDT01000566.1 GCA_002070825.1 Verrucomicrobia bacterium ADurb.Bin122 | reverse complement strand
TGAAGAGCGAGTACTGGAGGTTGGTGAGATCCTGAAACGTGTGCCAGAGGTTGGCGAATTCGCAGTAGGTGAAGACCGACAGCTCGCGCTTCTGCTTGGAGGTATTGGTGACCTTGAGTCGCCAGTACTCGAAGGTCTGGCCAAGCGGCACGAAGTACGAGGCCTCCGTGGCGATGCCGGAGTACTCGCTCTCCATGATCGTGTACGCCATGCCGTGGCGGCAATTCGACTTGTATTGGTCGAGGGGCTTGGCGACGGGTTGCCAGGCGGCCGACCAGAAATCGCCGGTGGCCTTGTCGCGCAGGTAGAACTGGCGGCCGGGCTGGTCCATCGGGATGCCGTTGAAACGCATCCGCAGGAAGCGGCCGGTGGCGCCGCTCTTGTAGAACGAGTAGCCGCCGGCGTGGTTGGTGATGATCGCGCCATACTCCGTCGAACCGAGGTAGTTTGACCAGGGCCGGGGCGTGTCGGGGCGAGTGATGACATACTCGCGTGCTGTGTCGTCGAAGTGACCGTATTGCATAGTGGGTGGGTGTTTTCCAACGCTGCCCGCCCGACTCTCCCGGCCAAGTTAAAACAAATCTAAGAGTGGAAATCGGGCCAGAGCCTGGGCGCCACAATGTGCCGTTGATTTCGTGGCTGACCACGCGAGACGAACGCCCAGAGTACGCGGCCCCGCTCCACGCGACGTCGACCGCTCCGCGCCCGCGCGAGCTCCGATGACTTCTCAAAAACACACGCTCAACGGCGCCTCCGCCGCCATCCTCGCCTACCTACTGTGGGGGCTATTTCCCATTTATTGGAAACAACTGCACGGCATCGCGGCGACAGAGCTGATCGCGCACCGCGTAGTGTGGTCGCTCGTGTTTGTCGCCACCTTGGTGTGCTTCACCGGAGCGTGGGCGGAGCTCAAGCCGGCACTCACCTCGCCCAGAAAACTGGGTCTGCATCTGGCCAGCGGCACGCTCCTGTCGGTCAACTGGCTGACCTACGTGTGGGGCGTAAACCACGACCGCGTGCTGGAGACCAGCCTCGGCTATTTTCTCGTGCCGCTGTGCAACATCGCCATGGGCCGATTCCTCCTGCACGAGCGCCTCCACGCCCGCCAGTGGTGGGCCATCGCGCTCGCGGTGGGCGGCGTTGCCCTGCAATTCCGAGGTGTGGGCGGCGTGCCGTGGGTAGCGCTCATCATCACGGTGAGCTGGGCACTCTACGGTTATCTGCGCAAACAATCGCCCCTCGGCTCGCTGCCCGGCCTCACGCTGGAGACGGCACTGCTCGCGCCCGTCGCCGGCGCCTACCTCATATTTTTGGCCGCGCATGGCGGTGGTGCGCTCGGCCACGCGAGCAGCTGGCAACAAGCCGGCGTGCTCAGCGCGGGCATCGTCACCGCAGTGCCGCTACTGCTGTTCGCCTCGGGCGCGCGACGACTGCCGCTGGGCACCCTCGGCGTGTTGCAATACATCGTCCCCTCCATCGGCTTTCTGATCGGCGCCTTCGTGTACCGCGAGCCGCTGACGCCAATGCGCCTCGTCTCGTTTACCTCCATCTGGATCGCGCTGGTGATCTACTCCAGCGGCCACCTCCGCGCCCTGACATCCAAGGCTGCATAAACAAAAAACCGCCTCGTCTGAGGCGG
>MWDT01000565.1 GCA_002070825.1 Verrucomicrobia bacterium ADurb.Bin122 | reverse complement strand
TGGTAGCTGGGCGTGTCGTCCTTGCGCCAGACGATGAAGTCGCCGAAGTCGCGGCCGGTGGTGGCATGTTGCGGGCCGGCGGCGCCGTCGTTGAAGTGCAGCGTCTCGCCGTCGGGTACGCGGAAGCGCCAGTTGACGGAGACGCGCGGGCCGAGCGGTGGCAGCGGGGTGCCGGCGGGCGGGCGGAACTCGGGCGGGTAGACGGGCTCGTCGTCGATGCCGTTTTCGTGGGGCGCGCCGGCGGCCGACTCGACGTCGCGGCGTGAGCGCGTACATGGAAAGATGAGGCCGGCGGCGTGGAGGCGCTCCAGTGCGGCGCGGTAGAGCGGGAGGCGTGCGCTCTGGTCGTACGGCGCGTGGGGGCCACCGAAGTCGGGGCCTTCGGACCAGTCGAGGCCGAGCCAGCGGAGATCTTCGATCATGGCGGCGACGAATTCGGGGCGGCAGCGCGCGCGGTCGAGGTCGTCGTTGCGCAGGATGAGCGAGCCGCCGGCGAGGCGTGCGCGCTCGGCGGCGATCCAGAAGGTGCGTGCGTGCCCGAGGTGCAGATACCCGGTCGGCGAAGGCGCGAGCCGGCCGCGGTAGGCGTTGCACGAGGAGTCGGGAGTTTGCACGGGGCGATGAAGGCGGAGGTGCGGGCGGGTGCCAAAAAGAAATGCGCAGACTCCACGAGGGAGGCTGCGCATGAAAGGAGAGCCGAGGCGCGGTTAGGCGACCTTGGTGTACTTGGCGCCGGGGAGATTGCAGACGGGGCACTTCTCGGGGGCCTTGCCGAGCTCGAGGTGGCCGCAGAGCGGGCAGAGATACACTTCGAGGGAGTCGAGATCCTTGCCGGCCTGAACGGCGGCGAGGGCTTGCTTGTAGAGGTCGGCGTGGACCTTTTCGACTTCGCAGGCCCACTTGAGCATGGTCTTGGCCTTGCTCTTTTCCTTGTCGGCCTCGTCGACCATCGGGGGGTACATGGTCGTGTACTCGTAGGTCTCGCCGTCGATGGCGGCCTTGAGGTTGTCGAGGGTGGAGTTGACGCAGCCCATGTTTTGGAAATGGGCGAGGGCGTGGATGGTCTCGGCTTCGGCGGCGGCGCGGAAGAGCTTGGCCACATGGGGGAACCCGTCCTTGTCGGCCTTTTGGGCGAAGGCGGTGTACTTGCGGTTGGCCTGACTCTCGCCGGCGAAGGCGACTTTGAGATTTTCCTGGGTGTTGGGCATAAGCGTATGTGTTGCGGGTGAAGACGGCGCCGCAGAAGGAAGCGCGGCGTATGGACACTGCCCATTGGAGGCGGCGGGCGCGTTTTGGCGACTCTGGAAATGGATTTTGGGGCACAAAAAAGCGGGCCTCGTAGGGAGGCCCGCTGGAAAAACGAAGAGGTGGAATGATCAGACCTTGCCGCGGCGCGCTTCGAGGGCGGTGCGGATTTCCATCATCTTTTCATGCGTGAGCGGGAAGCGGGTCAGCGAGATCATCGAGAAGGCCAGGCCGGCGATCGGGATCGCGAGGAAGAGGATGCGGATCATGGTGATCGTGTGGTCGGTCTGCTGGGGCAGGCTGGAATCAAAGCCGATCCATCCGAGGATGAAGAAGGAGACGCCAGCGCCGATGGCCATGCCGACCTTGTTGATCCAAGAGCCGCAGGCGACGAA
>MWDT01000564.1 GCA_002070825.1 Verrucomicrobia bacterium ADurb.Bin122 | reverse complement strand
CCTCGAGGAGTACTGGTGGTGCACCCAGCAGGCGATGACCTGGCCGGACGGCTCGGGGCCCCAGTTGATCGTCGACGACGGCGGAGACGCGACGCTGCTGCTGCACCGCGGCCTGGATGCCGAGCGCGACCCCGCGTTCCTCGACGTCCCGACTGACGTCGAAGAGCTGCAGGTCATCAACGCCCTGATCAAAAAGATGCTCAAGGAGACGCCCGGCTGGTTCGGCCGCGCGGTCAAGGCTTGGAAAGGGGTCTCCGAAGAGACCACCACCGGCGTCCATCGCCTCTACCAGCTTGCCGCCGAGAAGAAGCTGCTCGTACCGGCGATCAACGTCAACGACTCGGTCACCAAGTCCAAGTTCGACAACATCTACGGCTGCCGCGAGTCGCTGGTCGACGGCATCAAGCGCGCGATGGACGTGATGGTCGCCGGCAAAGTCGCCTTCGTCTGCGGCTACGGCGACGTAGGCAAGGGCTCCGCCGAGTCGCTCAAGGAGCACAAGGCCCAGGTGTGGGTCTCCGAGGTCGATCCGATCTGCGCCCTGCAGGCCTGCATGGCCGGCTTCAAGGTCGCGACCGTCGAGGACGCGCTGCCCTACGCCAACCTCTATGTGACCACCACCGGCAATTGCGATGTCATCACCGCCGAGCACATGAGCCGCATGCGCGATCAGGCGATCGTCTGCAACATCGGCCACTTCGACAACGAGATCCAGGTGGCCAAGCTCAAGGCATGGCCCGGTGTCCGCCATGTCAACATCAAGCCGCAGGTCGACAAGTACATCTTCCAGGACGGCCACTGCATCTACCTGCTCGCGGAGGGCCGCCTGGTCAATCTCGGCTGCGCCACCGGCCACCCGAGCTTCGTGATGTCCAACAGCTTCACCAACCAGACCCTCGCCCAGATCAAGCTCTGGAACGAGGCGCTGGCGATCGACGTTTACCGCCTGCCCAAAGAGCTGGACGAAGAGGTCGCCCGCCTGCACCTCGGCCAACTCGGCGCGAAGCTGACGGTCCTGAGCCAGGCCCAGGCCGACTACATCGGCGTGCCGGTCAACGGGCCCTACAAGCCGGAACACTATCGGTACTAACCGCCCGAATGTTTTCCCGCGAATCCCCGCGAATGAGAACTTGGCCCGGGTTTTCTTTACGCTGATCGCTAAAAACCCGGGCCAATAGATTCAGTATTGAACCAGTGCGGGTGCGGTGCTCATTTTTTAGCGATTAGCGGCGGGCGTAGCGCGTAAAAAATGAGTACCGCTTCTTATTCGCGGAGATTAGCGGGCAAAAAGAATTCATGAAATTGATCGTGACAGGCGGCAAGGGGATGCTGGGGCGTACGCTTCAGCGGCGGCTACAGCAGCACGAGCTGTTCATTGCCGATCTGCCGGAAGTGGATATCGCAGACGGCCGCAGCGTAGAGCAGGCAGTCGGCGGGTTTAAGCCCGATGTCGTGATCCATGCCGCCGCCATGACCCAGGTGGACGCCTGCGAGTCGGATGCCGATTCCGCTTTCCGCGTCAACGCGCTGGGCAGCGCCTGCGTGGCGCGCGCGGCGGCGCACCATGGCGCGCGCGTGATCGCGGTCTCGACCGACTACGTGTTCGATGGCGGGCTCGACCGTCCGTATCACGAATTCGACCTG
>MWDT01000563.1 GCA_002070825.1 Verrucomicrobia bacterium ADurb.Bin122 | reverse complement strand
CACGAACGACATGGCGATGAAGTCGATGCCGGCTTCGAGGCCGACGAGCGCGTCGCCGCGGTCCTTGTCGGTAAACGACGGCAGGTTGACCTTCACGCCGGGCAGATTGATGTGCCGGCGAGAGGTGAGCTGGCCGGGCGTGAGCACTTTGCAACGGATGTGGCGGTCGTTGCGCTCCAGCACCTCGAACCGCAGCAGGCCGCTATCCACGAGGACGATGTCGCCGACCTTGATGTCGTTGACCAGATCCTGGTAGTTGACGTTGACGGAGCGGATTTCCTCGCTGCCCTCGCCTGCCCCGCCGGGGCGCACGGTGAAATCGAAAATCTCGCCCGCCTTCAGCTCGATGGGCGCAGCGACGTCGCCGGTGCGAATCTCCGGGCCCTTGATGTCCATCATGATCGCCACGTCGCGGCCGACGCGGCGGCTGACCTCGCGCACGCGCTTGATGACCGCGCGGGTCCAATCGTGCTTGGCGTGCGCCATGTTGAGGCGGATCACGTCGGCACCGGCGCGGATGAGCTTTTCAAGCATCTCTTCGCTCTCGGTGGCGGGACCGAGCGTAAAGATGATCTTCGTGCGGCGGATGGTGGAAGGCATAGAGGAGGAAAAAGAAAAACAGCAGCAAGAGTGACGCCAGCATGGAATGCTGTTTAAGCCATTGATTGCAAACAATGGCGGAAAGAAAGTCGCGGCAGCCCCCGCCGGCCTCTCACGTCAGATCGTAAAAGGGCGCGCCGGCCCCCGACTCCACGATGGCGAACTCGCACGCCAGCCGGGCGCGCACCGGCACCAGCGCTTCCTCGATGGCCGCCGCCGAATTACAGTCGCGCGACAGGTGCGTGAGGTAGATGCGCCGCCAGCGCGGGCTGGCCACCTCGGCGAGCAGATCGCGCAACTGGTCGTTGGAGAGATGACCGTGCCGGCCGGCGATGCGCTGCTTCGTCACCCACGGGCGCTTCGGATCGGCCTGGAGCAGGCGCGGGCAGTGGTTGGACTCCACCACGACGACCTCGCACTCGCGGATCCGCTCGTGCACATGCTGCGGCGCGTGCCCGAGGTCGGTCAGATAGACCAGCGAGCGGCGCGGGCAAAGCAGGTCGCCCTCATGGCCGTTGGTAAACCGAAACCCCACGGGGTCCTGCGCGTCGTGCGGCACCGAAAAGGTCTCGACCTCGAGATCGGCGAAGCGGAATCGCGCGCCCGTCTCGAAACACTGCCAGTTGGGCCGATACTCGAGTTTCTCCTGAAGCACGCGCGCCGTGGCATGGTTGGCAAACACGCGCACCTGCGGGAACTTCTTCAGCCCACGCAGCGCTTCCGCGTGGTCGCTGTGCTCGTGCGAGAGGAAAACGGCGTCGACCCGCTCCAGCGATTCGCCCACGCCGGCGAGCAGTTGCCCGAGTTTCCTCGCAGAGAACCCGGCGTCGACCAGCACGCGCGCGCCCTCGGTGACCAGCAGGGCGCTGTTGCCCGAGCTGCCACTGCCGAGGATGCAAAAACGCATGGACATGATCGAAGCGATGAAGCGCCCGCCGGTATGCCGCGCAAGGGGTTTCTCCGTGCGCCACCTCAAGCCGCTGGCGGCTCGGGCTTTTTCCCCAACAACACCGTCTGCTCCGAATAGAGCAGCGCCTCGTACATC
>MWDT01000562.1 GCA_002070825.1 Verrucomicrobia bacterium ADurb.Bin122 | reverse complement strand
GTTCACCGAGGCCGATGATCTTGTCGCGCACGCCGCTCCAGTCGGGGGCAGGTCCGCTCATCCCAAAGCCTCCTGGAGGATGCCCTCGAGCTCGTGTGCCGTGGGCGCACGAGGATTGGTGGCGTTGCACGGGTCGTGGATGGCCTTGGAGGCGAGCACGGGGACGTCACCCTGACCAAGACCGCGCTGGCGGAGGTTGCCGGCAATCCCGAGGCGTTCACGAAACTCGTTGAGGCGACCGACGAGATCGGCCCGCCGATCACCGACGGGCATATCGGGGCGAGTCCAGCCAAGGGTCTCGCCGATCTGGTCGTAGCGCCCGGACGCCGCATCGTAGTTATAGCCGACGACCGGCGCGAAAAGGAGCGCATTGCACTCGCCGTGGGGCAGGTCGAGGTACCCGCCAAGCGAGTGCGCCAGCGCGTGCACACAGCCGAGGCTCGCGTTGGAAAAAGCCAGTCCCGCATGCAGGCAGGCGAGCATCACGGGCCCGCGGTGGTCGAGGTTTTCAGGCTCGCGCACGGAGGCTTCCAGATGGTCGCGCAGGAGGCGGATGGCTCCCAGCGCGTGCATGTCGGTGATCGGGCTCGCCGCATTGGACACAAAGGCCTCCGACGCATGCACGAGGGCATCGACGCCCGTGCATGCCGTGAGGTAGGGTGGCAACGTGATCAACGGGCGCGGGTCGATCAGCGCCACATCGGGGACCAGGGCCTTGCTGATGATCGCGATCTTCACCTTGTCGGAAGTCCGATTGATGATCGCAAACTGCGAGACTTCCGAGGCCGAGCCCGCGGTGGTCGGGATGCAGATGAGCGGAGGCATCGGGATGGGCACGCGATCCATGCCTTCGTAGTCCAGGATGTTTCCCTCGTTGGTCGCGACGATGCCGATGCCTTTCGCCGCATCGAGCACACTGCCACCGCCCAGCGCCACGATCCCGTCGCAGGCCTCCTGCTTGTACACCGCGACGCCTTCCATGACTTCGTGCGCCCGCGGGTTTGGGGAAACCGAGGTCCACCGCCGCACTTCGACGCCGTCGGTGAGTAGGAGTTGCTCGACCTCGGCCAGCCAGCCGGCGCGCTCGAGCCCGGGATCGCTCACAAGCAGGACCCGCCGCAAGGCATAGTTGCGTGCGTAGCGGCCGACGAGCCGGCGAGCATCGAGTCCGTAAATAAACTCCGGGGCGACAAATTTGCGGAGTTCGGTGTAGGCAGTCATGGGGCAGCGTGTTGCCGAAACGTTACAGGCCGAACGGCCACCGTCAAAAAGCCCGGGCAGAAACTCCCGCATATCAGCCCTTCAGCGCGTGTTTGACCCGCTGGAATCCGATCTCGACCTCACTGGCGCAGGCCTGGATCAACTCATCATCGATTTCCAAATGGTCGCGAATCGCATCGTGCTCAGCCCAGTAAACCGCCTCGCCGGGCAACGCGGCATCGAGCTGCGCCGCCACGGAGGCGCCGAGTCGCAGCAGGTGGGGCAATGGCGCCGCCCCCTCCGACTCACAGTGCGTCTTCACAGCATGCACGAGCTCGGCGGGGAGTTTCCACTTTTCCATCAACACGCCGGCGGCCTCGGTATTGGTCAGCCCAAACACCTCCGTCTCCCACGCCAGCAACGGCAGCCCGCCCGACGCATCCACATAA
>MWDT01000561.1 GCA_002070825.1 Verrucomicrobia bacterium ADurb.Bin122 | reverse complement strand
GGGATCGGCCTCGATGTCCGTGAGGACGATCATCCGCGCGGGCTTTTCGGGCGCGGCGGAGGCCGGAGTGGCGGCCGTGGACAACGGGGCCGTGCAGGTCAGCCCGAGTGCGAGGCAGGCGAGTGGATGGCGGCAGAAGGCGGGTAGGCCCAGCCCGCGAAGGCCGGAGAAACGTCGGTGGGGATTCATGGGGGCGAAGATGGGTTGGGGAATGTTTTTCTGGTGAACTATCCTAGCCGTCGGAGTGCGTGGCGTCTCCCGGTTGCGCGAGATTGAATGACGGAAAACTAAGGAGGCTGCCGGCTAGATCGCGGGCATGACGTTGCCGCCGCACACCGGCACGTAGGCGCCGGTGATGAAGCTCGCCAGATCCGAGGCGAGAAACGCGACCACGTTGGCGATCTCCTGATCGGTGCCGCGGCGCTTGAGCGGCACGGTGTGGTCGTAGCCCTCGCGCACCTCCGTGCCGGCCGCGCGCTCCTTCTCGCTCACGGTCCAGCCGGGCGCGACCTGGTTGACGGTGATCTGGTGCTCGCCGACCTCTTTCGCCAGCACGCGCAGCACGCCGTCCATCCCGCGTTTGCCGCCGACGTAGGCCGACTGCGTGGGAAACATCTGCATCGCGCACTCGGTGTTGATCGCGATCACGCGGCCCCAGCGCTGCCGCACCATCGCCGGCACGAAGGCCTGCGCCATGTGCACGTTGTGCAGCACGCACGAGCGAAACTGGCTCTCGTAGTCGGCCACCGGCTGCTCCAGCAGCGGCTTCCACGGGTACTGCACCACCGCGTTGTTGACGACGATCTCCGGGTCGTGGTGCCAGGCGCGGACGGCGTCGCGCAGCGCCTCGATCGAGGCCTGCGACGTCACATCGGCGCGAAACGCCCTGGCGCGGCGGCCGGTCACCGCGATTTCCTGCGCGAGCGCCTCGGCCTTGGCCGGGCTGTTCAGGTAGGTGAGGGCCACATCTGCGCCGGCCTGCGCCAGCGTGCGTGCCATGACTCGGCCGAGCTCGCCGCTGGCTCCGGTGACGACCGCCAGGCGGCCGGAAAGATCGATGGAAAGCATGCCTCCCAGCAAGGCGTCGTCGCCCGCGTGAGGCAATCCCCGCGTCTCACCTGGTCACTCGGGTGCCGGAGCTTTGACCGTCGGTCGTGCCTCGCCCTGGCGAAACGCACCTGGCGGTACTCCGCTCCATCGCCGGAAGGCCACGGAGAACGAATAAACCGAGCCGTAGCCGATGTTTTCCGCGATGGACTCCAGTTTTGCAGAGGATGCGCGCAGGAGGGTGCCGGCGCGGCGCATCCGCAGCTCCGTCACGTGGTCCATCGGGCTGGATTGATGGCACCGCTGGCAGAGTCGGCGCAGGTGCTCCGAGCTCACGCAGGCATGGCGGGCGAGCTCCGCGACCGTCCAGTCGTGCGCGAGATCGCCATCGACATTCTCCCATAGCCGCCAGAGTCGCTGGTCCACGGGCACGTTGCCGGCCAGCCGGCGGGCCGCCGTGTCGAGCACGGAGACCAGCGCCTCGAGCATCGCTGGCTGTGCTGCGCCCGCTGCCTCGCGGGTGATGATTTGGAGGGTGGCGATAAAGTCGCTCGCATCGGCCTCGATCAGCTCGGGTCGTTTCCCGCGCAGCGCCGGTGCCGCCTCC
>MWDT01000560.1 GCA_002070825.1 Verrucomicrobia bacterium ADurb.Bin122 | reverse complement strand
GCATCGTAGTACTGGATGCAGTGGGCCTCGGAGGCGCGCCAGAGCTGGCCGCGCGTGTCGTACTGATCGACGGCGAGGATCTGCCAGCTATCTTCGTCGAGGTAGAAAGTGCGGCGGGCGTAGCGGTGCGAGGTGCCGGGCTTGAGCTTGGCCTCGACCACCCAGACGCGGTGCAGTTCGTAGCGCGCGAGGTCCTGGTTGATGTGGAGCGGCTTGATGATGTCGTCCACCTTCACCTGGTCGCTGTGGAGTTTGTAGGAGTTGTACGGGACGATCATCTCCCGCTTGCCGACGAGCTCCCACGAGTAGCGGTCGGGCGCGCCGCTGAACATGTCGAACTGGTCGGTGGTGCGGAGGTCGTCGGCTGCCGTGCCGGGATTGTCGTAGGAAACGTCGGGGGCGCGGCGCACGCGGCGTTGGCCGGGGTTGTAGAGCCAGCCGGCGCGTTTTTCCTTCACCTGGTCGAGCGTCTCGTGGACGACGAGGATCGAGCCGGCGAGGCGCGCGGGGGCGGTGACAGCCTGCTTGTAGTAAACGAGGATGTTTTTCAGCTCGGCTTCGTTGATGTCGGGGCGGGCATAGTTGAAGAGAAACTCGTCCTCGAAATCGACGAGGGTGTAGCGGCCGTTGCGCTGGGGAGCGGCCTGGCTGACGTGGCGCGTGGCCGAGAGGCCGCGGTAGCGCGTCAGGTGGTTCCAGATCGCCTCAAGCCCGTTTTGCGGGATGGGGAAGGGCGTGCCGATGAGCGACTGGGTGAAGCCGTTGCCCTCGTTGGTGAGGGCGGCGGACGTGGCGTAGCGTTTCGTGGCCTCGTAGATGCGCTCGGGGTTGGCGGCGGTGCGGTGCGAGGGATAGACGATGAGCTTGTAGTCGGGATACGCCTTGAGCAGCGCGAGCTGGCCGGCGGTGAGCAGGGCCTCGTGCTGGGCGGCGTTTTCCGGCGTGATCGTGTAGAGCGGCGCTTCGCCGGCAAACGGGTCCGTGTGGTGCTGGCCGACCTGGTAGCCGGCGGGCGGCGTGGTGAGTCCGCCGTCCCACGCGGGGATGGTGCCGGCGGCATTGCCGGCGCGCTCGCCGCCGAGCGGGGTGAGGTCTTTGCCAAGGCGGTCGGCCTGATCGGCGCTGATGGCCGCGACCAGCAAGCTCGGGACAAACAACCCGAGCGCGAGGACGGTGCGTGTGGTGAGGTGCATGGCGAAAAACGGGCTGTGGTTTAGAACGAGTATTTGACGGTCGCCGAGGCGTAGTCGCGGTCGGAGAGCAGATTGTAACGGTCGCCGCCAAAGTAGTTGGCGTAGCGCAGCTCCAGTGCCCAGCTGTTCTGGTAGAGGAACTCGAGGGCAAGGGTCATGCTCTTGCGGCCGGCGACGAAGTTGCCCAGCGGGAGCGGCGTGGTGCCGCTGATGTCGTGGCTGAACGCGATGCTCGGCGTGAGGTTCACGCCGGCAAAGACGTTGTTGTACTCGGCGCGGGCGACGATCTGGTAACCGCAGGAGAAGTTGTCGGCGAAGGCCGAGACGGGCGTGGCGGCAAAGGTGCCGTTGCCGGTGGTGAGCATTGCGTTGGCGGCGCCGCTGGTGTAGGTGCCGGGGGCTTCGTAGCGGAGGATCGATTTGTTGGGGATGTCGGCGTAGAGCCCGCCGATTTCGCCAACGA
>MWDT01000559.1 GCA_002070825.1 Verrucomicrobia bacterium ADurb.Bin122 | reverse complement strand
TGTCATGGCGACCTACTTGCACGGCTGGTTCGACCTGCCGGAGCTGCGTGCCTGGGTGGCGACGCAGGCGGGCTTCCGCGAGCACCGGGCGCATCGCGTGCCGTGGCCCGAGAAGCGCCAGGCGATTTACCGGCAGATGGGCGAGCACATCGCACAACACCTCAACCTGGATCCGGTTCGCCGGTATCTTCAACTCTGACGCACCATGCTTCACGGACACGGAGACGACGGCTACCGCTACGGACGGGAATTCAAGGCGAACTTCAGCAGCAATGTCTGGCTGCCGACCCGGCTGGAGGCGCTGCGCGATCACCTGTTCGCGCGGTTCAATTGTGTGACGCGTTATCCCGAGGCGGCGGGCGAGAGCCTGGAGTCGATGATCGCGGAGATTCAGGGCGTGCGCGTGGACAATTTGCTCATGTGCAACGGAGCGACGGCCGGCATCTACACCGTGGCGCATGCGTTGCACGGGCGCCGCTCGACGGTGGTGTTTCCCACGTTTTCCGAGTACGAAGACGCCTGCCGCGTCAACGGCCACGCGCTGGACTTTCTGCAATGGGATGCCTTCGTGGCCGGAGCGGAGCCCGAGGGCGATGTGGTCTGGGTGTGCAACCCGGACAACCCGACCGGGGCGGCGTTGAGCGCCGACTGGCTGCGCGCCCGGATCGACGGGCGACCTGGGAAACTCTGGGTGATCGACCAGGCGTACATGGATTTCTGCCTGGAGCCGGCGCTGGCGCTCAAAGAGGTGCTCACTCGGCCCAATCTGATTTTGGTGCGCTCGAAGACGAAGCGCTTTGGCATCCCCGGCCTCCGCCTCGGCTATGTCGCGGCGTCGGCCGAGCACATCCGCACGTTGGCGCGTTTCTCGCCGCCGTGGTCACTCAACGTCATGGCCATCGAGGCGGGAAAGTTTCTGCTGAAAGACCGTTTCGAGCCGGTGCTCGCCGAGTATCTGGCGGAGACGCAGCGATTCCGTGCCGCGCTGGCGACGATCCCCGGAGTCGAGCCGTTGCCCACGCAGACGGGGTATTTTCTCGTGCGCCTGCCGGCGGACCGCGATTCGACCCAGTTGAAAAACGATCTGATCGAGCAGCACGATATCCTGATCCGAGACGCCGCGAATTTCCGCGGGCTCGACCACCGCTACGTGCGGCTGGCGACGCAGAAGCCGGAGCACAACCAACTCTTGGTGGAGGCGCTGCGCGCATGGATGGCCGAGTGATCGCAGTGGCACCGCTGGCCCTCGGCTATGTGCTCGATGGGTGGCTCGGCGATCCGCGCTGGCTGCCGCATCCGGTGGTGGGCTTCGGCCACGCCATCGGCGCCGGCGAGCGTGTGCTCAATCGCGGGGCGGCGTGCGTGCGTTTCCTCACGGGCAGCGTGCTGGCGCTCGGGCTGGTGGGTGGCGTCTATTTCCTGACCGGATGGGCGCTCGCTGCCGCGGCGCACTGGCATGTTGGCGCCGGCGTGGCGCTGGCGACGGTCGGCGTGTTTTTCGGACTGGCCAACCGGACGCTGATCTCGGAGGGCCGAGCGGTCTTCCGCGCGCTCGATGAGAGCCTCGATGCCGGACGAAAGCGCCTCTCGTGGATTGTCGGGCGCGACACGGCGCACCTCGATGCGCAGCAGGTGCGCACCGCCGTGTGCGAGACGATG
>MWDT01000558.1 GCA_002070825.1 Verrucomicrobia bacterium ADurb.Bin122 | reverse complement strand
GCGAAACGCGCCGTGATCATCGCCCCACCCGCCTCATCGCTCTCCACGACGACCGTCGCCGCGCACATGCCGGAGATGAGCCGGTTGCGCATGGCAAACGACTGCCGGTCCGCGCGCCGCGTGAAGGGGAACTCGCTGACGACCGCGCCCGTTTCCACGATGCGGCGAAACAGCTCCAGATTTTCCGGCGGATAGACGATGTCGATGCCGTTGCCCAACACCGCCGCCGTGCGGCCACCCGCATCCAGTGCGCCCTCATGCGCCGCAGTGTCGATGCCGCGAGCCAGCCCGCTCACCACGCAAAAGCCCAGCTGCGCGAGCTCGCGCCCGAGTTTTTTCGCCACCGCCTGACCGTAGAGCGTCGTCTTGCGCGAGCCCACCACGGCGACCGCCGGCTGGGAAAAATCATACTGCCCGCGCCGGTAGAGCCCGATGGGCGGATCGTGGATCTCGCGCAGGAGCGGCGGGTACGCCGAATCGGCCGGCACGATAAAATCCGCGCCGCTCTGCGCCATGCGCGCCTCTTCGCGCACGAGGTCGAAATGCGTTTCCCAGCCCGTCACGGTCGACGAAATCGCCGGCCCCACGCCGCGCACGCTTTCGAGCCGCCGCACGCCACAGGTGAACACCGTGCGCGGATCGCCGCCAAGATCCGCGAGCAGACGGTTGAGCGTGATCGGCCCGATGTTGGGCAGGGCGTTGAGCACGAGCAGGGCTTGGCGCTCGGTGAGCTGGGGCATGCCCGGCAGCTTGGCGCCCCGCCCGCCCGACGGGAAGCCCGGATCTTGGAAAACGACAGTGCCTACGCCGCGCGGACGCAGGCACACCAGACGGGCTTACTCCCGCGGGAGGTAGTCGAACCAGTCGAAATCGGCCGGGGCGCTGGCCTCCGCACCGTTGCCGGTCGCGTAGAGCCCGGCCATCATCCCGGTGAAACACATGATGCCCTTGGGCCAGGAGGCTTCGACCGCCAGCGCACTCGTCGGGATCGAGCCCGCGTCACCCGTTTTCCCATCGTCCGATTTCCAGGTGAACCGGTACTGATCGCGGTCGGCGGTCACCAGAAGCTGGATCGCGCCCGCGGGAGCGGAGATGTCGGAGAGGACGGTCTTTTTGCACGGTTCCGTGGGCTTGACCGGCTCGCTGAGGCGGAGCACCAGGCGGCGCTCACCGTTCGTCCGCGTCACGAAAAACTCCGCGTGCAGGGCATCCGTCTGCCGCAGCACGAGCCCAGCTTCGTCGCCGTCGCGTGTGGGCGAGAAATCGAGCCGCGTGGCGAGCTGCACGCCGAAGTGACGCTGACGGCGCACGACGGCCGTGGGCGACGCGAGATCGTCGAGGCTGACAGGCGAGCCCTTGAGCCGGAGCCAGCCGGGACGTGCGGAGAGCGAGTAGCGCGACAGATCGGGGTTGCGCACATGGTTCCACTCCAGATCCAGCGTCGCCGACGCAAATTCGTCGCGCGCGGGCTTGGGCGGAAGCGGCTGCCTCGGCAGCGCGGGGCCGGGCCCGTCCAAGCGGAGCCGGCGCTGCTCGCCCATGATGGGCCAGCCTTCGGAGCTCCACTCCACCGGGGCGAGGAAACTCTCGCGGCCGAGCGCACTCACCGAGTTCTTCTGACGCACGCCCAGGCAGACACCCCACCACGAGCCATCCTGAAGT
>MWDT01000557.1 GCA_002070825.1 Verrucomicrobia bacterium ADurb.Bin122 | reverse complement strand
GATGCTCGCGCACGGACTGGAGCGCCCGCACTCGCTGCACCACCGGCGGATCGAAGAACCATTTTTTTGGAAACCACGCACGCAGCCGGAGGTTTGAGCGGGGGGCGGGAACGGGTTTTCTGAACCTGCAGAGAGTGGCAAAGTCGCTCCGCTTTGGAGCTTAGTATTGGTGGATTAAAAAGGTAACGGAAGGTTATGGACCTTTTGAAGGTGACATTGGACGGGCTGTCTCGCGTTTCGTTTATCTGCCCCGTGTCACTTTAAATCTGCCTTTATGATCACCGGCTACTTCGCTTTTGAGATCCGCCGCCTCAACCGCAACCTCGCCAGGCTGGGCGTGGTGTTGCTCGTGCTGGCCTTGCTCTGGGCTGTTGCGCTCGAACGTCCGTATTGGCGGCGCCTGGTCGGTGCGGGCTCGGCGCAGGCGGTTGCCGCACGCGTGTGGCCGGTGCCGTTTATTCCCGCGGTGCTGGTTGCGGGTGGGGTATTTTGCCTGGCGCGGGGATTCCGGCGTTCACTGAACCTCTGGGCACACCCACTGGCGCAGTCGCTCGCGCGCTCGTCGGCGGACATCGGATTCGATGCCGTGGCCGCCAAACTCGACGAGGGCTGTACCATTGCCGCCCCAATCTGTTTCGGGTTGCCCTTCGGACTGGGCAACTGGTCGACGACTGGGAGGTACCGCCATCACTCCGTGATCCGGATCGGGCCGGGGTGGCTCTACTACGGCTGCACCTTGCAGGGGCATTTGCGCAAGCTGGACGATCTCGTCTGGTTTTATCGCATCGATCACACGATGCGCACCCATCGGGTCGAGGTCGGCACCGCGCATCAGCTGCTCCTGCGGTTCCGCGACGGGGGCGAACTTCTCCTATCGCTTGGCGAGACGGAGAGTAACCTCTCGCGGCAGATCGGTAAGCTCGTACAACATCTGCCCAATGCGGCGCCGTTTGCCGGCATGAACCCTGAGCGGCGGACTGATGTGCTCTACGCGCTCGAGTATTTCGCGCCTTGGGCGATCATCGGCCCCGACGAGGCGATGGAGCGTGCCTGGCGTAATCCGCAGACTCGGAGCTCAGTCCTCGAAACTGTCGAACGACGGAAACGTGATTCCGCCGGTTCTGCCTGACTGGCCTCCTGCAAGGGTGAGGCTCAGCCGATAGGCCGGGAGGCGAGCAGGGGCTGATTCGGCTGGCCATGAGGCGCGTGTCTGCGGATACCGATGCCGATGAATCTGTTGTTGCTCGCAGGCGCTCTCGGCTACGTGGCCGCATTGCTTCTCCCCGCATACGAAAGCAGTGGGTTCATCTCGTTTGAAGGCCGGGGCTGGAAGGTGCTTTTTTTCTCAATGGTCCTGATGGCTGGCGGCTGGCTTGCGCTGGCGAAGGGTGAGGGCGCCAAGGCTCTGATTTGTTTTCTGCCAGGTGTGGTGAACCTGCTCGTCCTGACCTTGCTCGTGCTCGGGTTTTGCCAGGTCCACGCGGATGCCACCCGGTTTCTGGCCGTAGCGACGCTGCTGAGCTGGGCTGTGCTTTGCGTGACCATGTTGCTGGCGGTGCGCGGGGAGCTGCGCGTTGGCTCATATTTTTGGTCTGCGGCGTGCGTGGCGCTGGCGGTGCACGGTTTGCTGGCGTGACGTCCCATCGACGCGGTTTGTCGGGTCCCCGCT
>MWDT01000556.1 GCA_002070825.1 Verrucomicrobia bacterium ADurb.Bin122 | reverse complement strand
AGCGACGCAGCCCGGAGGATCGAGCCCTGTTCCAGTTTCCACACGAGCGCATCGCGGCTGTCGGAGCGGTCAGAGGCTTTTTTGTTCACTTCATCAACCGCGACCTGGAGCTGGCCGGTGCGCCAGGCTTCGGTCATGTCAGCGGATTGCTGGGTGTAGTTTTGGCAGCCGCTCAGGAAGAGCGCGCCCACGGCGCCCGCCGCCAGCAGATACTGGCGGGACCGGGCGGGGAGGAACGTGGCAAACTTGGACATCGTGGAGGTGGGTGGGTTGAGCTGGGAGATGCGCGAGCAGAGAGATTACAGCTGCGGCGGGCGGACGATCGCGCCCTTGTCGATGCCGGCGTCTTCGACGATGTCGGCGGTGGCGGTCTTCGGGTTGACGCGCGTCACGCGGATCTTGCCGACGGGCAATTCTTCGCGGCCGAGGGAAACGCCGGTGTCGGGATCGACGAGTTCTTCACCGAGGGCAAAGACCTGCCAGAGCTGGCCGATGGCGATGCCGGTGCCGTCGCCGCGATTGAGCGTCACCTGTTTGTCGATGCGGGAAATGATCTTCGCGGGGAAGATGACGTCGGCGACGCGGTTGGCGATCTTGTCGGCCATGCCGCGGGTGATGTCGAGGAGCAGGGCATCGCTGAGTTCGCCGTTCTTGGCGGAGTCAATGTTCTCGTTGGAGTCGCGGGTGCTGATCTGGAAGTTGGTCGATTCGATCAGTTTTCCAGTCTCGGACTCGTAGATTTTACCGACGGCGGAGAAGCGGACGACGCGGCGGGTCGCGGTCTTGCCGAGGGCGGCGAAGGTGGCCGTCTCCTCGAAATCTTGGAAGTCGTCGATGCTGGTCACCAAGAGGTAATCGACGCCGTTGACCTTGAAGGCGCCGCCAGTGACGTCGGCATCCTTGAGGATGGAGGCGAGGTCGGAGCGGGCGATGACCTCGAACTTGCGGGTGCTTTGCACGCGGTCGATCAGCTGGCTGTCGAGGGCTTGGACGACGCGGTCGAGCGAGTTGGCGCGGCCGGCTTTCTTAACGCTTTCGACGATCGCGGGCGTGGGTTTCACGTCGCTGATGCCGATTTTTTTGAGGCCGGGTGCCTGCTGGGCAAAGAGGCCTGTGGCGAGCACAGCCGTTCCGAGGGAGGCGAGGAGGAAACGAGTGAGTTTCATGGAGAGTCCTTGTGTGGAAAAGGAGGCGTCGGGCGTTTACTGGCTGACGGGACCACCGAAGATGGAGTTGGTGGTGTTATTGATCTGGAGGGCTTTGTCGGTCTTCACGGTCACGTCCATCTTGTAGCCGCTCTGCTCAAACATCTTGGCCTGGCCGCGGAGTTTTTGGGCCTCGGCGTCGGTCAGTTTGGCGTTGTTCTTGAGCGTGTTGATGAACGCGGTGCTTTCCTGCCAACGGGCATAGCCTTCGGCGCTCATTTCGAGGGCGACGGTGAGCGTCTGGCCGTTGACGGCGTTGATCGTGCGTTCCCAAGGCTTGAAGCCTTCGCGGGTCAGGCGGAGCTTGCTGAAGCCGGGCTTGAGCGAAATCTCGCCGGGGGCGGTACCGACGGCGACGCCATCGACCTCGACCACGACGGACAAGGGGGAGACCTTGAACTTGCTCTCAGAGAGGGTGACGGTGTTTTCGGCGCCGATGCGGACATCGGGGATCATCATGTCGGC
>MWDT01000555.1 GCA_002070825.1 Verrucomicrobia bacterium ADurb.Bin122 | reverse complement strand
CGAGGTTGGGCGTGGTCCAGCCGGCCAGTGAGCGGGCTTGGGGGCCGCGGAGCTCGGCGAAGCGGCGCGCGTTGGCGTCTTCGCGGATATGCCGTCCGGGAGAGGAGGTGATGTAGTGCCAGATGTAGCTGCGCGTGGCGACGAGGATATCCCGGCTTTTCTCACGAGCGCGCAGGCAGAGGTCAGTGTCTTCGTAGCCGTTGACGTAGGCGGGGTCGAAGCCGCCCAGTTCGAGAAAGAAGGTTCGACGCACGCCCATGCAGGCTGCGGTGATCGCGGGGACGGGCATCCAGCGAAGGCGGTGCAGTGAGCCGAGTGGGGGGCGGAAGTGGGAGGGTTGGCCGTCGGCGTCGAAAAACACGCCGGCATGGTCGAGCTGCCGGGTGGAGACCGAGAGTTGGAGGTTGCCGACGATTCCGACATCGGGGCGCTCTGCAAAGGCGGCCAGGATTTCGTCGAGCCAGCCATCGCAGGGCACCGTGTCGTTGTTGAGAAGGATCAGGATTTCGCCTTTGGCCTGGGCGGCGAGGTGGTTGTTGCCCGCTGCGTAGCCTGGATTCTTCTCGAAGAGGTGGATGCGGGCGATGTCGGCATAGCACTGGAGCAGGGCGCGGGTGCCGTCGGTGCTGCCGGAGTCGCCGAAGATAAGTTCGACGTGGGGCATGCGAGGGAGTTGGCGGCGCCAGTACTCCAGGTACTGCCGGCTGAGCTCCCTGCGGTTATAAAACAGGCTGATGACCGAGACGTTCAAGAGCGGTGGACCATAATTTTCCTCTCACGGCTGTCACGACCTAACGGAGGCGGCGCCGGCTTGCGCAAAGGCGGATTCACCCCGGCGAGTGGCCGGGGTGCGTGTATTGGTGTGTTGGATGGCTTGTTTCACGTGGCCGGCTGGCTCCGGTTCATCCCTTGGGGTGCCGATCCATGGCGCGTGCGACTTGATCGCACTGTCCTGCTGCAACTCGAAATAAGCGCACCCTCAACGCAACCCGATCAACTCGTCTCCCATGAATATCGCCGGTCTGAACTCCTCGACCACCTCACAGATGTACGACGCCACTCAAGCGTCTTCCAAACCTCTTCGGAGAACGACATCGCGACTCTGCTCGAGAAGCTCTCGAGCGCATTGGAGTCGGGCGATGAGGATTCGGCCGCCTCGTTGTGGAGCGAGTTGGACACCGCGTTTCAGAAGCCGGGGGCCAAGTCCGCTGGTGCAGCCGGCACCGACGATGCGAACCCGATGAAGCAGGCGATGGCCGCGCTGAAGGAAGCCATCGAATCGGGCGACACCGAGTCGGCTTCGAAGGCGCTGAGTGGAATCGAGGAGGCGCTGAGTCGCAAAGGTCCGCCGCCACCGTCGTCCGGTGCGCCGTCTGGCAGCGAGATGAGCGAGGTGTTGGCCTCGCTTTCCGATGCGCTGAGCTCGGGAGACACTGAGGCGGCGTCGAGCTATTGGACCGAACTCGAATCAATGTTGGAGGGGCAGGCGGACTCGGCGGCGAGTGAGTCGACGGAAGCGTCGAATCCGCTCAAGGAGGCCATGGCCCAGTTGCAAAGCTACATCGAGGCCGGCGATACGGCGTCGGCGCAGCAGGTGTTTCAGAGCATCCAGCAGGCGTTGAACCGAGACGAGGATCAGCCTTCCCTGGGCACCCAGATCCACTCGTACGCCTGAGTGTGC
>MWDT01000554.1 GCA_002070825.1 Verrucomicrobia bacterium ADurb.Bin122 | reverse complement strand
GCCACCGCGTGCACCCGTGCCGCCCTCCTGGCCTGGCTCACCAACACGCCGCTGGCGGCGGTCGACATCGTGCTCCCCGACGGCGAGTCCGTCGTCCTGCCGCTGGAGAGCTGCACCATCGCGCCCGGCTGCGCCACCTGCACGGTGCGCAAGGATGCCGGCGACGATCCCGACGAGACGCACCAGGCGATCATCGGCGCGCGCGTCACCTGGCGGCCGCAGCCAGGAGTCGTTTTCAAACGCGGCGAAGGCGTGGGGCTGGTATCGCTCCCGGGCCTGCCCGTGGAGGTCGGCGAACCGGCCATCAATCCGGTGCCGCGCCAGATGATGGCAACCGTCGTGATGGAGACGCTCGCCGACTTCGGCCGCAGCGGCGGCGCCGAGATCGAAGTCTTTGTCCAGGGCGGCGCGGATATCGCCGCACGCACGCTCAACCCGCGCCTCGGCGTGGTCGGCGGCATCTCGATCATCGGCACGACCGGCCGCGTGCGCCCATTTTCCTCGGAAGCCTACATCGCCTCCATCGGCAGCGCGATCGCCGTCGCCGCGGCCACCGGTTGCCCGCGCGTGGTCCTCAACTCCGGCGGGCGCTCCGAGGCAATGCTGCGCCGGCAGTTCCCGGAGCTGCCCCCGCAGGCCTTCGTGCAATATGGCAACTGGATCGGCGACGCCTTCGCCCTGCTGCGCGGCACGCCTTTCGCCGGGGTCACGCTCGGCATGATGCTCGGCAAGGCCGTGAAGCTCGCCGCCGGCCAGCTCGATACCCACAGCCGGCGCGGCCTGTGGGACCGTACCTTCGTCGCCGATCTCGCCCGCGAGTGCGGCTATGCGCCAGCCATCGTCGCGCGCATCGGCGGGCTCTCGCTCGCCCGCCAGCTCGGCGAGGTGATCCCGTTTTCCGCAGGCGAACCGCTCTACCGCACCCTCGCCGCCCGCTGCCACGCGGTCTGCCAGCCCCTCGTCCCGTCAATCCCGCTGGAAATCCGCCTCCACAACGACGGCGCCGGCTGGCTCGCCCACGACGCCTCCGGCCACACCCGAGCCATCGTCCCCGCAGCCGACTAGCCCGGACTCCTTTACCCAAATGAAACGACTCCTCCCTATGCACAAACTCCGTCACGTACTCGCGATTGCCGCGCTCGTTGCCGCACACGCCCTGTGGGCTCAGGCCGGCGAAGCCGAAAGACCAACCGCCCCGGTCATCCAGCCGTCGCTCACGATCACGGGCGAATCCTGGCACAACACACACGGTGGCCTCGCCACGGGCTCGCGGTGGAACAGCCTCGCCGACCTCTCGCTGGAAATCGACCTCGCCCGGCTCGGCGCGCCCGCCGGCGCATCGTGCACCGCACAACTCCTCTGGGTGGAGAATCAGCACACCACGGCGGATTTTGGCGATCTCACCGGCGCGGCAAATCCCGTCAGTGGCATCCATGCCGCCGATGGTTGGCGGCTCTTCAATCTCTTCTACCAGCAGGCATGGGCCGACGAATGCTTCGTGCTCAAGCTCGGCCAACTCGCCATCGACGACGACTTCATGGGCTCCGACTACGCCGGACTGTTCGCATACTCGGCTCTGGGTGCCATGCCATCCCAGGTCGCCACCGCCCACGGTGCCGCCACCGGCGGAGGTGGTGCGTACCCGATTTACGCCGTCGCCGCACCAGGCGTGCATTTCAGCGC
>MWDT01000553.1 GCA_002070825.1 Verrucomicrobia bacterium ADurb.Bin122 | reverse complement strand
ATCGCACTCCACGTGCATGAGCGCGCGCAACAGGCGCTCCGCTTCGGCATCGAGTTCTTGTTCGGTAAAAGTCATCCGAGCGGCCAGTCAAACTCGGGAGCCCCGTGGATGAAAGGGGAATTTTCGGGCGAGACCAAACGTGCGGGCGAAAATGCCGCCGCCGAGCACACCGTGCGATGGGCACAGACGGACGCGCCATCAAGTCCGAGCGGTGCGCCTGGACGATTTATTGTACGGGCCTTTGCGGCGTTCGTAATGGACCATGCTTTTCACGACCTTGCTCTTGATGTGGGTGTCCGCAGGGAGCTCAGGAGCCAGGAACTGCCATACGGCCAGACCATAAGGGGCAGCCAATCGCTCCACCGTCTCCAGCCATATCTGTTTTTTCCGCCCCGATTCCAGCAATTGGTAGAATTTGAACCCCACGCCCGCCAGCTCGGCAAACTCCTGCTGAGTCAGCCCGTGGCGCAGTCGCAATTCGCGCAATCGTGAGGCGATCAGGGCAAGGGTATCCATGCCCCTGATCGTGGGGCTTTTGGTGGTTGACATGATACCCCATGAACGAGGGTATTTGTTGCCTAACGATTTACCCGCAGCGGCAGCCAAGCGTCCGATGAGGCCCTGATTTCCGCCGGGCATTCGCCTTTCACCAACCATGCAAATCCAAGCGACCACCAAGTCCCTCGTTATCCTCGCCGCCGCCCTCGGGCTCGGCGCCACTGCCGCCACCGCCAAGGACGCCGGCAAGCTCGGCTTCGTCTTTGAAGCCGGTGCCTCCTACGTCCTCACCGGCTACGACGTGAAGGCCAACAACACCCATAACGGCACTCTCATCGCCGACGATGGCACCCGTCCGATTGGAACATTCACCTACGGGAGCACGACCGCCAGCAGCTCGGGCGATCTCGACGGCGGGGCCGGCCTCTCGGCCTTCATGGGCCTGTCGCTCGGCGCCCATGAGTTCGGCATCAAGGGCACCTACAACGATGGCGGCTGCTTCAAGTGGGGGAATACCACCAATGGCAGCTTTACCAGCGGCACGACCACCTACTACGCTCGTGGCTTCCGCCGAGAGGTTGATCTCGACCAGTACGGCCTGCTCGCAGCCTACCGATATAACTGGACCGTCTCGCCGAATGTCACGTTGTCCGCAGGCATCTCGGCTGGCGCCATCCGCGACGAATTTTCGTTCAAGGGTGATGTGATCGACTCGCTAGCCGGGACTGAAAAGAAAGGTTTTTACAACACGTCCAGCGCCCGTTGGAACTTTGCCTTTGGCGGCGAACTCGGTGCCGAGGTCGCGCTCGGCAAGGGTTGGTCGCTCCGTGGCAGCGCCGAAGTGCTCGGCGTCGCCACGCCGGACGACAACGACGGCTTCGTGAGCAATTCCGTCACCCTCTACGACGGTGGCACCGTGCTGCGCGTGAGCGGCACCGCCAGCCTCGTCTATCGCTTCTGAGCTGAATTCTGATTCTGATGCACAAATCGCAAAGCCGCCCCGAAAGGGGGCGGCTTTTTTGCGCGCTGTCGTCAGCTATTCCGAAGGGACGGCGCGGCCTTCGCTCAAGTCTGCCAGTTCTCTACTCGCAAACCGGTGACGCGGCTAAACTCCCCTACGTTGCGAGTGACGAGGGTGGCGCCAAGGCGCAACGCTTGCGCCGCTATGAGCGTGTCCATGGGCCC
>MWDT01000552.1 GCA_002070825.1 Verrucomicrobia bacterium ADurb.Bin122 | reverse complement strand
ACCATTGATCAAGGCCCGCGCAGGCGTGCCCTGAAAGACGCCGCTGATCTTCGCCTCCGAGACGAAGGCCTTGAATGCATTGCTCGCCTTGGGCACCACGACGGGCGCAGGCGGCGGCGGTGCGCTCGGCACCGGGGCGGGAGCAGGCTGGACGGTCTCGGGTTTGGCAGGCTGCGCTGCGGTTGCGGGCGCAGAAGGCGGCGGCACGGTGGGGTTTTCCAACGCAAAGGCCTCTTCCGCGCGCGACTCTTCCTGCGCGGTCCGCTGGTCGATCACCGACTTGGCATGGTCGATCGTCTTTTTCGGCATGGCTGCCACCTCGTTCAACGTGGCCGAAGGCGTGGGGCACTCCGGCGTCTTCGCAGGCGCGGCGGGCATTTCGACGGGCGCAGGCGGATTATCCGCCACGACAGGTGCGGAGCTATCCGACCCGAGCATTTTCCAAACGACCAGGGCGCCGACGATCAACAGGAGGGCCACTCCGGCGACCGCGATCAACACGCCGATCTTGAAACTGCGCCGGTGCATCGGAGGCACCTCGGCCTCGCCTGGCGGCGGCTCCGTGGGCACAGCCCGGATGTGCGGCACCACCTTGGGGCTGATCGTGAGTCGGGGCACAGGCGGCACTGTGGCCGCCGGTTCTGGAGGGAACGGGATGGTATCCGGCAACGGAGGAGGCGGAGGCGGCACCTCTTCGGCGGTCACAACCGGCTCCACTGGCGAAGGCGCGTCCTCCAGGGGCGACGGCTCGGCGTCTTCCAACACCGGCGGCTCGGCCACGGCACTTGGCTCGGGGAAAGACTCGGAGACCGCAGGGGCTTCAGCCGCCGATAGCTCGCTGGGTGCAACCGGTTCTTCCAGAGCGGGTGGCTCCGAAGGCATCGGAAACCTCGGTTTGACGCGTAGTCGCGGTGGTTCGGTCGGCTCGGGGATCGAGGATTGAACCCCGGGCTCGGGCGGCGGCGGCAAAGAATCGCCGACGCGCAACTTCCACTTGGACGCGCCTGCCGGCGGCGGAGGTGGCGGGGTGGGCTCGGGGGCTGGCGTGGGCAACTCCGCAGGCTCGGTGGGCAAAGAGACTCGGGGTTTGAGTTTCAGCGACGGAAGCTTGGGCTCTTCACTCATGTGGGCGTGAGAAAAGCGCTTTTTGTTCCAACTTAAAACAAAAAGATGGGCTCGCCGTACGCCAAACCAACCCCACACTCCTCGCCTCATCTACCCACCATGATGCCTCGCGCTGTTTTCTTCCTTCTGGCCGCCACTGTGGCGGTGTCCGCCTCCGGTTGCATGTTTTGGAAAAAGAAAAACAAGCCCGCCAAGCCCTCGTATGCAGTCTCGGAGCTGGAGACCAGTTTCAAGGCGCGGTGGATCGAAAAGCGCGCCGCCGACCTCGTCGCCTCCGGCACGAACGCCGCCGAGGCCACGCGCATGGCCACCGAGGAGTTCGACGGAAAGTTTGCGTACACCAAGGCGGCTGGCGCGAAACACGCCGACTGATCGGCGCTCGGGCGGCGCCATGAGGCCGCCCACCACGCGCCGCTGCGCGCTCATGCGATCTGCCGCACGTCAACAGATGCGGCGCCGTGATCGCCCGCATGCGGCATCCCGCGCCGTAGTCTGGCACATGTAAGACCGGGCGCCGCCTTGCGCCGGAGCGGCATCACCGGCAACCGGTCAGGATGGTCACG
>MWDT01000551.1 GCA_002070825.1 Verrucomicrobia bacterium ADurb.Bin122 | reverse complement strand
GGCGCCGTGCAATGGGAATTTTTCCAGAGTAACCACGAGGGCGCGCTCATCGACAAAATCGCCGCGCTCGCCGACGCCAAGTTTGACGGCCTCGTCTTCAACCCCGGCGCCTTCACGCACACGAGCGTCGCCCTGCGCGACGCCCTCGCTGGCGCGGGCCTGCGCACTGTCGAGGTCCACATCTCCAACATCTACCGGCGCGAGGAATTCCGCCACCACTCGTACACCGCCGCCGTCAGTCAGGCGGTCATCACCGGGCTCGGCTTCGAGGGCTACCACGCCGCCGTCCGCTTTCTGTTGAAAGCCTGAGTCGACTCCATGCCGTCCCGCCAGCCTCCCGACGAGCCGCAGTGGTTCGTCTGCCACACGATGGCGCGTTGCGAAAAGAAGTTCGCCGCGCTGCTCGAACGCGAATCGATCCCGCACTACCTGCCGCTGATCCGCAGCGCCAAGCGCTACCCAGGCAGCGGCACCAAACACTTCGAAAAGCCGCTTTTCCCCGGCTACGTCTTCGCGGAGATTCCGCCGGCGAAAAAGAACCGCATCTACCAGCGCGATCTCGTCGCACGCGCACTCTGGGTGGAGGATCAGGCGCTGCTCTTGCGGCAGCTTGACGAGGTTCGCACGATCCTCGCCTCTGGCGTGAAAATCACCCTGCAACCGCTCCTGCAAAAGGGCCGCCGCGTGCGCATCAACGCCGGGCCGCTCATGGGCGTCGAGGGCATCGTGGACAATCCGGACGATCCGCGCGGCATCGTCGTGTCGGTCGATGTGATGCGCCAGGGCATCCTCGTACCCATCGATCCGGAATACCTCGAACCAATCACCTGAGCACCGAGGGGAACCAAGCTCCGCGCTGGATGCGCGGAGTGGTCGAGCCATCACTGGCGGAGTTTGCCGGTGGCCAGCTCGGAAAGGTAGGCGGCGTAGGTGCGCTGGATGCCGTCGCGTAGTCCGATGCGGGCACGCCAGCCGAGCGAGGCGAGTTTGGAAACGTCCATGAGTTTGCGCGGGGTGCCGTCGGGTTTGGTCGAGTCCCAGACGATCTTGCCCTGGAAGCCGACGACTTCGCGCACCGTTTCGGTGAGCTCGCGGATGGTGACGTCGGTGCCGGTGCCGACGTTGATCCAGTCGGGCGGTTGCGGCAGACCGAGCAGGAAGGCGCACGCGTCGGCGAGGTCGTCGACGTGGAGAAACTCGCGCATGGGCGAGCCGGTGCCCCAGGCGACGACTTCGGCGGCGCCGGCCTGTTTCGCCTCGTGAAACTTGCGGATGAGCGCGGGCAACACGTGGGAATTTTGCAGGTGGTAGTTGTCGCCGGGGCCGTAGAGGTTGGTCGGCATCGCCGAGTGGTACATCACGCCATACTGTTTGCGGTAGTACTGGCAGAGTTTCAGGCCGGTGATCTTGGCGATGGCGTAGGCCTCGTTGGTCGGCTCCAGCGCGCTCGTGAGCAGGCAGTCCTCCGTCATCGGCTGGGGCGCGAGCTTCGGGTAGATGCACGAGCTGCCGAGGAAGAGCAGGCGCTTCACGCCGGCGCGGTGCGCGCCGTGGATGGTGTTGGCGGCGATGGCGAGGTTGATGAAGAGGAACTCGGCCGGGTAGGTGTTGTTGGCGTGGATGCCGCCGACCTTCGCGGCGGCGATGATCGCGGCGTCGGGTTTCTCGGTCTGGTAAAACGCCTCGAC
>MWDT01000550.1 GCA_002070825.1 Verrucomicrobia bacterium ADurb.Bin122 | reverse complement strand
CGGCGGCGGAGTTGCCCATCGGATTTTTGCGGCAGGGCACGCGGTTCGACATCGTGGATGTGCCGCGTTGCGAGATCGCGACCGATGCGATCAACGCGCGGCTGACGGAGGTGCGCGCCGAGGTGCGTGCGCGTGCGGAGGCCGGCGAGTACAAGCGCGGGGCGACGCTGCTGCTGCGCGAGGCGAGCGGGCAGGTGACGGCCGACTACGACGCGACCATCGTCGAGACGGTGGGCGACGTGAAGCTGCGCTTCCTGGCGCGCGATTTTTTCCAGAACAACCCGTACATCCTGCCGAAATTCACCGGCTACGTGCGCGAGCAGGCGGCGGCGAGCGGGGCGCGTTTTCTAGTCGATGCGTACTGCGGCAGCGGGCTGTTTGCGCTGACGGCGGCGCCGGCGTTTGAGCGCGTGGCGGGCATCGAGATCAGCGCGACGTCGGTGGCGTTTGCCACGCAGAACGCGGCGGCCAACGGGCGCACCAACGCGACGTTTCAGGCGGGCGACGCGTCGGCGATCTTCGCCGGGCTGGCGTTTCCGCCGGCGGAGACGGTGGTGGTGATCGATCCGCCGCGCAAAGGCTGCGACGAGTCGTTTTTGAACCAGCTTTTTGCGTTTGGCCCGCGGGCGGTCGTGTACGTGAGCTGCGATCCGGCGACGCAGATGCGCGACCTGAAGAGTTTTCTGGCGGCGGGCTACGAGCTGACGGCGGTGCAGCCGTTCGATCTCTTCCCGCAGACGCGGCACCTGGAGTGCGTGATCACGCTGCGGAAAGCAGGTGCGGCGCAATGATGTCGGGGGCGGCGCTCCCACTGGGGCGTCGCCATGTGCGTGTTCCCGGTCTGGCCGGTTGTGCGGGGAAATTGGGCAACAAAAAACCCGTCGCGGAGAGCGGCGGGTAAATTGTTGAGCGAAGAGCTTTCGCGCCTAGGGGCGCGGAAGGCTTACTTCTGCCACGTACGCTTCTTGTGGCGGTTGGCCTTCAAGCGCTTGCGGCGCTTGTGCTTGTTCATCTGGAGGCGGCGTTTCTTCTTCAGGTTGCCCATGGTGGTAAAGAATTAAGGGTTGGAGAGCGTCGCGCGGGGCTCAGGCCTTTTTAGGCTGAACGAACTTGGCGATGTGGCTCTTGACGTGGTTGGCGGCGTTTTTGTGAACGATGCCCTTTTTGGAGGCCTTATCGACGGCGGAGGCATATGCGATGCCGGCAGTCTTGGCCGCGTCGGCGTCACCCTTTTCGGCCGCTTGAGCGAAGGACTTGCGGAGGGTCTTCAGGCGGGAGATGGTGGTCGAGTTGCGCGCGGCATTCCGGACGGATTGGCGAGCGGCTTTGATGGCGGATTTGGTGTTGGCCATGATGTATTCGGGCGTTTTAAGCCGGGCAGAAACTCAGCCTAGGGCGAGCGAGTCAAGGGTGAATTCGCGATAAAGCATGGGCCGAGTGTTGGCAGGGCATGGAAAGGGCCTACCCTAGGGCATGAGTCTAAAGCTTCGTCTGCTGCTGTTAATGGGCCTGCTGCTCGGGCTGATTCTGGGGGGCTAAGTTTGTTGCAATTGGTGGAGCGGAGGCAGTCGGCCGAGTTGCTGCAGGATGTTCGGCGTGAGCGGATGGAAACGCTGGAGCGCGCGATGGAGATGCAGGGGGATGCGTTACAGCGTTTTGTGAACGACTACACTTTGTGGGACGAGATGGTGGATTTT
>MWDT01000549.1 GCA_002070825.1 Verrucomicrobia bacterium ADurb.Bin122 | reverse complement strand
GGCCAAGCCGCTGCTCGCGCAGTGGTATCCGATGATCAAAAAATTCGACTCCGACAGCCCGAAGACTGCGCTGCTCGATGGCGACGTCGATTTCGGTTATGTCTGGGGTGGCGAGGCGGCGCGCCTCTGGGAAGAGAACAAGAAGTTCAAGTACGTGCTGGCCGAGGAAGGCGCACACATGTTTTTCGACCTGCTCGCGATTCCGAAGGACGCCACCCACGTGGATGCCGCGCACCTGTTCATCGACTACATCCTCCGCCCAGAGGTTAGCGCGCAGATCTCCGCCGAGTTTCCCTACACCAATCCGAACAGCGAGGCCCGCAAGCTGCTCACGCCCGAGCAACTCGCCAACCCCGCCAGCTATCCGACCGATAAGCGCAAGCTCGATACCTTCCGGAATCTCGGCAAGGCGAGCGTGCTGATCGACGAGCTGACCACCGATCTGAAGAACGCCCAGTGATCCGTTTGCGCGGGCGAGCCTCGGCTCGCCCGCCCCCTTTTCGTCGCCAAGCATGCAATCTCTCTCGCCCGGATCACCGGACAACACCCACGCCCGCCGCCCGCGCTGGCTGGGCTGGCTGCTCCTGGCGCCCATGCTCGCATGGCTGTTGCTCTTCGTCGTCGTGCCGATGGGCATCCTTTTCGTCTATAGCTTTTGTCAGCGCGACGACCTCGGCCGTGTGGTTTTCAGCTTCACGTGGGAGAACTACGAGCGCGTCTTCACGCCGATCTATCTGGCGATTCTCTGGCGCTCGGTTCTTTTTGCGGCGCTGACGACCGCTCTCTGTGTTGGAATCGGCTATCCGGTCGCCTGGTACATCGCGCGGCAGACTGAGACGATGCGCAATCGCCTCCTTCTGCTGGTGATGATCCCCTTCTGGACCAGCTTTCTCATCCGCACGTACGCGTGGATCACGATCCTGAAAGGGGAGGGCCTCCTCAACAGCCTCCTGCTCTCTTCGGGGGCGATCGTGAAACCGTTGGAGCTGCTCTACACCCCATTTGCCGTGGTGATAGGCCTCGTTTACGCCTACCTGCCATTCATGATTCTGCCGATCTACGGCAGCGCCGAGAAGCTGGACAACGCCATCGTCGAGGCGGCGCACGACCTCGGGGCCGGTCCGGTTCGCGTGTTCTCCGAAGTGGTGATCCCGCTGACGCGGCCTGGCATCGCCGCCGGCATCCTCCTGGTTTTTGTCCCGGCGATCGGCATGTTTGCCATCAGCGACCTGATGGGCGGTGCCAAGGTGCCCATGATCGGCAACGTGATCCAAAACCAATTTTTCACGGCGAGAAACTGGCCGTTTGGCGCGGCGCTCGGCATCGTCTTCACGTTGCTCTTCGTCATTGCATACACGCTTGTGCAGCGCCGCCAGAAGCGTAGAGCTAACGTCCCTCAAGCATGAGTAGCGACCCGGCGATGATCGAAATATCTGGCGTGACGAAACGCTTCGGCGGTTTCACGGCCGTCGATAATGTGAGCTTGGAGGTGCGCGCTGGCGAGTTCCTCACTCTCCTGGGGCCGTCCGGCTGCGGGAAGACAACGCTCTTGCGCATGATCGCGGGCTTCGAAACGCCGGAGGCGGGCGCCATTCTGCTCGGGGGCGAAGATGTGACCTACCTCGCGCCCTACCGGCGCAATGTGAACCAGGTCTTCCAGAGCTACGCGCTTTTTCCGCACCTGACCGTGCGCGACAACAT
>MWDT01000548.1 GCA_002070825.1 Verrucomicrobia bacterium ADurb.Bin122 | reverse complement strand
ACCAGCCCATCGTGCAATCCGTAGATCCAGCCGTGCACGGCGAGCGGCTGCCCGCGTCGCCAGGCATCGCGGGCCACCGTCGTGCGCGCGACGTTGGCCACCTGCTCGATCACGTTGCACTCACAGAGCCGGTCGACCTTTTCCTCCGTAGTGGCAGCGGACGCGATCGCGGCGGCGTGGGTCTCGCGCACCGCCTCGACGTGCCGCAGCCAGTTGTCGGCAAGCCCCACTCGCTGCCCCTGGACGACCGAGCGCACACCGCTGCAACCGTAATGCCCGCACACGATGACGTGGCGGACCCGCAGGACATCGACCGCGTACTGGAGCACCGAGAGGCAGTTCAGGTCCGAGTGGGCCACCACGTTGGCCAGGTTGCGATGGACAAACAGCTCGCCTGGCAAAAGCCCGACGATCTCGTTCGCAGGCACACGGCTGTCGGCACAACCGATCCATAAATACGACGGCGTCTGCTGGCGCGCCAGCGTCGGGAAAAACCCCGGATCGCGCTCACGAATCGTGGCGGACCAGGCGCGGTTGTTGGAGAGGAGGCGTTGGATATCGGGCATGGGAGGTTGCGGACGGAGGTCGGAGAAAACCGGCGCCCGCAAGCGAGCGCCGGTCCCAGGATCGGGAGTGGGCGGCACTCAAGGCAGTGTGGCCTCAAGCACCTTTCTGGTCTGCGTCGCACGGTAGTCGTCGAGGGCCTGCCGCAGACGCTCGTCGCCCTGAGCGAGGATGCTCACGGCAAACAGCGCCGCGTTGACAGCGCCCGGTTTGCCGATGGCAAAGGTCGCCACCGGGATGCCACCTGGCATCTGCACCATCGAGAGGAGCGAATCGAGGCCCTTGAGCGAAGCCGATTCCATCGGCACGCCGAGGACCGGCAATGGCGTGACGGCGGCCATCACGCCGGCCAGATGCGCGGCCCCGCCGGCGGCAGCAATGATGACCTGCAGCCCGCGCCCGGCGGCGCCGCGTCCCCATTCGAGGGCGGCATCCGGCGTGCGATGCGCACTGAGGGCGCGACGTTCGGTCGCGATGCCAAACTCGTCGAGCAGGCGGGCGGCGGCCTCCATGACGGGCCAGTCCGAGGTGCTGCCCATGACGATGCCGACGCGCGGCCGCCCGGTGGCGGTGGGAGTGAAGGTGGATGAGGTTTCTTTATTCATGCGGAAAAGCTCAGTCTGCGGCGGCGAAGGTCTCGTGGTCGATGAGGCGCACGTAGTCCTCCAACGCGCCGCCATCGAGGCAGCACTCGATGATCTGCCGGCCCAGGCCCTGCAACTCGGGCTTGAGGTACTGCCGCAGCTCGCGGGCGAAGAACTCCGCGAGGATCTCGGCGCCGCGATCGTAGGCGACCTCGCCCACCTCAGCCTGGCGCTCGACCTCGAAGAAGAACGGCGGGAGATACCGGCCTTCGACGATCACCTGCGCGGGCGTGCAGCCGAGCAGCGGGCAACGCGAGGCGCGCACCTGATTCTTTTCGAACTGCGCGTTGCCGCGGCGGGCGAGGTACTCGCGGGCGATCCACTGCGGCATGAAGCCGGTCTCCCACGCGCCCACATGCTGATTGGGCACAAGGATGTAGCGCACACTGGGCGTCGCCACGATCTGGTTGAGCAACAGGTTCGCGTGGTCGACCATGCGGCCGGTGGCGAAGGGCCAGTACGAGCCCACGCCCTCGGAGGACATGCCCTCGGTCTGC
>MWDT01000547.1 GCA_002070825.1 Verrucomicrobia bacterium ADurb.Bin122 | reverse complement strand
CCCAGTGGATCAAAAAAATCACCGCCCGCATGGTCCACGGCGAAGCGCGCACCGAGGACGCCCCGCTGCTCAAGAGCATCGCCGACCAGATCTGTGGCCGCACCGTCTGCCCGATGGGCGAGTCCAGCGCCTGGCCCACCCAGAGCTACGTCGCCAAGTTCAACGACGAGTTCGTCAACTACGAGCAGATCAAAAAGACGCGCCCCGCCGGTGCGCCCAAGCTCATCTAACCCGCCGCCGCGGCCACTCCTTTCCCGATGACTCAGCCTGCAAAAACCGACCTCATCACCGTCAACATCGACGGGCGCGAGATCGCCGTGCCGAAGGGCACCAACATGATCGAAGCCGCCCGCATGCTCGGCATCGACATCCCGCACTACTGCTACCACCCCAAGCTGAGCGTCTCCGGCAACTGCCGCATGTGCCTGATCGAAATGGGCACGCCTGCCTTCGACCGCGCCACCCGCGAGCCGATCATGGATCCGGCCACCGGCAAACAGAAGATCGGCTGGATTCCCAAGCCCCAGATCGCCTGTTTCACCAACGCCTCTCCCGGCCTCCACGTCCGCACCGACACCCCGCTCATCCGCGAATGCCGCGAGGGCGTCACTGAGTTTCTGCTGGTCAACCACCCGCTCGATTGCCCGATCTGCGATCAGGCCGGCGAGTGCAAACTCCAGGAGCAAGCCACGCAACACGGCCGCGGCTACTCGCGCTTCATCGAGGAGAAAAACGTCAAACCCAAGCGCACCGCCATCGGCCCACGCGTCACGCTCGACGCCGAGCGCTGCGTGCTGTGCTCGCGCTGCATCCGCTTCTGCAAGGAAGTCGCCAAGGACGACGTGCTCGGCTTCACCGACCGCGGCAGCTTCACCACGATTTCCTGCTATCCGGGCCGCCAGCTCGATAACAACTACTCGCTCAACACCGTCGATGTCTGCCCCGTCGGCGCGCTCACGAGCACCGATTTCCGCTTCCAGATGCGCGTCTGGTTCCTGAAACAGACCAACAGCATCGACACCGAATCGTCCGTCGGCGCCAACACCGTCGTCTGGTCGCGCGAGGGCGTGATTTACCGCATCACCCCGCGCCGCAACGACGAGGTCAACGACACCTGGATGGCCGACAGCGGCCGCCTCCTCTACAAACAGGTCCGCGCCGAAAACCGCCTGACCGTCGCCCGCATCGCTGGCCAGGTCGCCGCCGAAGCCGAGGCCATCAAGGCGGCCGCCGATCTGCTCAAGGCTGGCGACGCCGTCCTCGTCGCCTCGGGCCGGAGCACCGTCGAGGAGCAGTTCCTCGCCAAACGCCTCGCCGAGCTGGTCAAGGCGCCCGTCTCGCTCGTCGCGCGCATCGCGCAGGGCGACAAGCTCCTCGTCTCCGCCGACCGCAATCCCAACGTCCGCGGCGCGCTCGTCACCAAGCTCATCGCCCAGTTGCCCAAACCGCAGCTCACCGAGCTCGGCGCGCAGATCGATGCCGACCACGTCCGCACGATCCTCTCACTCGGCGAAGACCTCGCTGAGGCCGGCCTCACGTCCGCGCAGCTCGCCAAGGTGAAGATCGTGTACCTCGGCACGCACGCCAACGCAACGAGCGACGCCGCGCAGGTCGTGATCCCGGCGCTCACCGCCTTCGAAAAAGACGGCACCTTCATCAACCAACAGTTCCGCGTGCAGAAGTTTGCCGCCGCAGTCCCCGGCCCG
>MWDT01000546.1 GCA_002070825.1 Verrucomicrobia bacterium ADurb.Bin122 | reverse complement strand
CCGGCGAAGGTGACGATGGACGTCGGCGGGATGGTGTAGCTGAAGGTGCCGGCGGTGACGGTCAGGGGCGTCTGCGCCTCCAGGGATTGAGTCGCCGAGGTGATCCAGGGGGTGACGGCGGTGGCGGTGACGCCGGTGATGGAAAACTCCTGCGTGATGGGGACGGTGCCGTAGTTGACGGCGACGATGGCGAAGCGCGCCGAGGCGAGGTCGCGAAAGGCGGTGATGCCGAGCGGGCTGGTATTGTCGGTGATGGCGATGCGGAAATCGCCGGGGCGGGCAAAGCGGCTGAACTGGGCCATGACGTAGCCGCGCGGCTGGGGGACGCTGGCGTTGTCGAGCAGGCCGTTGGCGGTGCCGATACATTTCCACCAGATGTAGGCGCTCATGTTGCCGACGTTGAGGCAGTCGATGATCTGCTGGGCCGTGCTGATGGCGGAGGAGATGGTCTGATTGTTGATGAGAAACTCGGTCATCCACGTCGGTTTGCCGAGCGAGTGGGCGAGCGGGTAGTCGCGGATGACCGCGCCGTAGAGGTGTCCACCGACATAGGCGACGTGGGCGGCGGCGGCGGGGTCGTTGAGGGTGGCGTCGCAGATGGGCTGTTTGAACGCGTAGGACTCGGGCATCATGACGGGCGCCTGGATGTCGCCGGCGAAATCGCGGCAGAAGATGCGGAACTGCTCGGCGGACCACTGGCAGCCTTCGTAGTCGGGGGGATCGAAGTCGGGCTCGTTTTGCAGGGAGATGACGGAGAGCGGGGCGCCGGCGGCGGCCATGGTGGAGATGAAGCCGTTGAGGTGGGCGACGTAGTCGGCGTAGTGCTCGGGGAGAAGGGATCCGTGGATGGCGTTGTTGTTGGATTTGAGCGCGGGCGGAGGCGTCCATGGGCTGGCGAGGAGGCGTGCGCCGCGAGCGTGGGCGCGTTGGCCGTCGGTGACGCAGGCGGCGTAGTTGCCGTCGGGCGGGATGCGCATGCGCAGGAGGGTGAGCCCGAACTGGAGACCGGAGGTGCCGAACAGGTTGTCCATCTGGGCGTCGTTGAGCGGGTCCTGGCCGTCGTAGAGGAAGGCGACGCCGGCGCCGAAGCCGTCGATTTGCTGGCGGATCGCGGTGGCATCGACGGTGCAGCGGGAGGGCGGGATCGGGTCGGTATTGAGGGTGCCATAGACGGCGAGGCCGAAGTCGCGTGCCTCGGTGCCGTTGATCCAGGCGCGATTCTTGTAGGCGGCGCCGCCGGAGTAGGTGTCGGAGGAGTTGCGCAGCCAGTTGATGGTATCGGCGCCGCCGATGCCGGAGACCTCCAGGACGTACATGCGGCCGGCGTAGAGAGGCACCTGGTCGGAGCCGGAGAAATCGAGGCGGAGCAGGCCGTTGGTCTGGGGCGCGTACTCGATCTGGAGGCCGCTGCCGCTGCCGAATTTATTGACGCCGGAGGCGTAGGCGCTGGGGTTGGGCGCGACGCTGCCTCCGAGCTCGTAGAGGTTGAGCGTGATGGTGTTTAGGGCGGTGGTGCCGGTGCCTCCGCCCACGTAGAGGCAGAGTGCCTGAAGCGTGTAGTTGTCGGTGCCGGCGATCGTAAAGGTCTGGGCGTAGTTGTCGGTCGCGGTGGCGCCGAAGCCCTCGGCGATGGTGAAGGCCGACGCGGGATTGGCGGCGGTGCTGAGGATGGGCGAGCCGGGCCAGTTGGTGGCGCCGGGACCGGCGTTT
>MWDT01000545.1 GCA_002070825.1 Verrucomicrobia bacterium ADurb.Bin122 | reverse complement strand
TCGACGGCGGCGGCGCGAAACGTGTCGCACGCGGCGAGGACGACGCTCTGGCCGTCCTCCTTCAGATCCCAGCCGAGCTTGGCGGCGGTGGTGGTCTTGCCGGAGCCGTTGACGCCGATCAGGCAGATGACGGTGGGCGCAGCGGCAGCGGGCTCAAGTTTACCCTCGCTGCCGGCGAGCACGCGCTGGAGCACGGCGGCGCCGATCTCGGCGGCCTGACGGCCCTGCAGATCCTTGTCCTTGCGGTAGGCCGCCTTGATCTCTTCGAGAATTTCCTCGGTCGTCTGCACGCCAAAATCGGCTCCGTAGAGCGCCTCTTCGAGCGTTTCGAGCGAGGAGGCGTCGATCTTGCGCCCGCCGAAGAGGCCGCGCGTTTTTTCGGAGATGGCGGCGACCGTCTTGGCGAGGCCGTCCTTGAACTTCTTAAAAAGGCCAAACATCGGCGGCGCTTATTGCTCGGTGGCCTTGCGGGCGTCGCGCCCGAGCTGGTCCTTCAGGCGGTCGAGGATGCCGTTGATGAAGCGTTTCGCGTCGGCGTTGGAGAACTGTTTGGAGAGATCGATGGCCTCGTTGATGGAGACGATCGGCGGGATGTCCTTGCGGAAAAGCATCTCGTAGATGGCGACGCGCAGGATCGCGAGGTCGATGCGGGCGATGCGCTCGAAGTCCCAGTTGTGCGCCAGGGAGCGGATGTAGCCATCGACCTCCTCGCGGCGCTCGAGCACGCCGTGGATGATCTCCTCGCCAAAGGCGTAGTAGTCGCGCGGCTGCTCCTGGTGCTCGAAGAACAGGCGGAGATCGTCGGCGACGTCGGCCGGGCGGTTGAGGCTCCAGGAAAACAGGTACTGCATGGCGGCCATGCGGCCGGCGCGGCGCTGCGCGAAGATTTCTTTGTTGCTCATGATTTTTTCGACAGACGGCGTTTGAGGGCGGCCATTTCCAAAGCGGATTGTGCGAACTCGGCGCCGCGGTCGATCTTGCCGCGGCAGCGGGCCTCGGCCTGTGCCTGGTTTTCGGCGACGACCACGCCATTGATGACGGGCGTGCGCAGATCGAGGGCGACGCGCTGGAGGGCGTGCGTGGTGGCGTCGGCGATCAGCTCGTAGTGGATCGTGTCGCCGCGGATGAGCAGGCCGAGCGCGATCAACACATCGTAGCGGGCGCGGGCGGCGAGCAGTTGCACGGCCACCGGCAGCTCGTTGGAGCCGGGCACGCGCACGACGTCGAGGCGGCTGGCCTTCACGCCGGAGGCCTTGAGGCAGTCGGTCACCTGCGCGAGCAGGGCATCGACGAGGCGCTCGTTGAAACGGGCAGCCGCGATGCCCACCCGAAAGGGGGCACCGGAGATCGAAACGACACTGGGAACGGCGAGGCTCATGACTTGGACCGGCTAACGGAAGGGCATCGACGGCCAGGCGCAACGCCGAAAAACGCCACCGGCCAACGCCGGCCGGCCGGCGCCGTGCGGCTCACACGGCGACCTGTTCGACGATTTCGAGGTTGTAGCCATCGAGGCCCACGACCTTGCGCGGGTTGCTCGTGAGCAGACGGATGCGGCGCAGGCCAAGCGAACTGAGGATCTGCGCACCGATGCCGTAGTCGCGCAAATCGATGGCGGGCGCCGCGGCCTTGGACTGGAGGTGCTGCACGAGTTGGTCGCCGACATTGGCCGGCGTCATGTAGAGCACGACGCCCTGCCCGGCACGCGCGATGGCCT
>MWDT01000544.1 GCA_002070825.1 Verrucomicrobia bacterium ADurb.Bin122 | reverse complement strand
GAGCTGAACGTCGCTGGTAACGAGCTCGCAAGCGTGCCTGATTCACTGGGCAGTCTGCGGACTCTGGAACGGCTCTGTCTGGCGCGGAATAAACTGCGGCGATTGCCAGAATCGCTGGCGGCGTTGTCTGCGCTGCGTGAGCTGGATGTGCGGGAGAATCAGCTCGGACGCCTGCCTGCCGGTGCGGTGCTATGGCCTGCGCTGGAACGGCTCGACGTGGGGCTGAACCAGTTGGAGTCGTTACCCTCGGCGCTCGGGGACTGTGCCTCGCTGCGCAAACTTATCGTGAGCGGAAACCGGCTTACGCAGCTCGACGGATCGATCCTGCGCTTGCCTGTGCTGGAAGAGCTATGGGCCGGCGACAACCGGCTTGCCGCCATCCCTACCAGCGAGGCTTGGGGCGCTTCACTCAAGACTCTCTGTTTGCATGGAAACCCCATCGGCAAGCTCGGTGGGACGGCGGACTCCGACCTGCCGCCGGACCATGTGCAGTTTTGGCTTTAACTCCTCCCAAACCATGAAAAATCCAACCCTCCTCATCGCCCTCGACATCGAGGCCGCAAGACTCAGCGCACTCGTCGCTCCCGCATCCGGGCCGGACGGCCAGATCTGTCATCACGGCTTTATCGAACTGCCAATCCCGCCGGGCTCGACACCTCAATCGTTGTCAGACGCGCTGTGCCCGATCTTGGCGGCGCATGTGAAATCAATGGGGGCGTCCGAGCGCACCGTGCCTCTGCTCTTTTGTGCGCGGTCTGCGCACACGCCAAATGAGTCTTTTCATGCCGGGCGTCCGCCGCAACCGGGCGAGGATTTCATCTGGCGCTATGCCGATGGCTCGTCGTGCCTGCCGGCCCCCGGCGAGCCACTCGCGCATGAAGCGGGGGATTTCGCGGCGCAATTTGTCCAGCAGCTCGGCGTTTCATTCTCGTCGGGAGAAATCTCCGTGTGGCCCGCTGTTTTAGCGATGGGGCTTGGCGTGACGACTCGGGCCGAGCGCCAGGTGGGGGTACTGGCCGTCGAGGTGGGGCCGGTTTCCTCCGAGTATATCTATTTTGCGCAAGGGCGCGTGGTCTACCATGGGACGTTGACGGCGGGTGTGCAGACGATCACGAATGCGTTGGCCGGAGAGTTGAGATTTCGTGCGCCAGAGGCCGAGGCACTCGTGTACAAGTGGGCGCATCGGGTTCCGCGTGCTGCCGGCAATCCTTCCGGTCTCTGGCAGTTTGGGGACTATCGGATGGGCGACCGATGGGTTTCCTGCGCGGCGTTGGAAACAATTTTGCGCCGAGTGGTCGGTGATGCGTTCTGCTGGCTTAGGCGTCAAATCGAGGCGGCAGAGCCGGTACTGGCGAAGCCTGAGCAGGTCGTGATCACGGGTTGCGGCGTTTACCTGAACGTGATCGGGCAGGTGGTGGCGTCTGCATTCATGCCGGCCGCGGTCCGCTGTGTGGAGTCTGAGGATCGTGGCACGGTCCTCCGCGGCGGTGGCACCAGCGCATTGCTGGGCATGGCTAATTCTTTCGCGGCGGAGGTATGATGAGCTACGTGATTTTCGATCTGGAAACGACGGGGCTCTCGCCGCGTTACCACGAGATCATCCAAGTTGCCGCCCTTCGGCTTTCCTCGACAGGGGAGGAGGCCGGCGCGGCGTTTTCGACCTTTGTTCGCCCGCAAAGGCGAATTCCCTCTCATATCACGGAGCTGACCGGCATCGA
>MWDT01000543.1 GCA_002070825.1 Verrucomicrobia bacterium ADurb.Bin122 | reverse complement strand
TGACGCCGTACCATCTGGCGTTTGACGGCGCGTACATCGGAGCGATCGGGCTCGATGCGACCGAGGCGGGCCGGCAGTTGATTTTGACACAGACGGAGAAGGAGGTCGCCGCAAACCAGAAGGCGACGTACCAGCAGCAGGAGCAGGCGGAGGTGGCGCGGCGCCAGTTGATCCGCGCCCGTGAGGAGGCGGAGCAGCAGAAGAATCTCGTCGAGGCGGAGTTTGCCGTGAAGACCGCCACCGAACGCGCCAAGGCCCAGGCCGAGAGCGCGAAGGGCGAGGCGGACATGATCCGCATCACGTCCGAGGCGCGCAAACAGAGCTACGAGCTGTTGTCGGCGGCGATCGGCTCGCAGGGCGTGACGCTGCTCGAAAGCCTGCGGCTGGTGCGCGAGGGCAACATCCGCATCACGCCGGATGTGTTGGTGCAGGGCGGGGCGACCGGCGACGTGAACGACGCGCTCGCGGCGACGTTGCTCAAACAGTACGCGAAGCCGGCGGCGGCGAAGAGTGAACGGTGAAGTGCGAAGAGTGAAAGGGGCTGATGTCGCAAAAGAGGCCGTCCCGGTGAAGGGACGGCCTCGGTGTAGTGTGGGATCTATCTAGCGGGAAGGGATCAGACCTCGGAGTTGGCCTTGATGGTCGCGATGATCTCGTCGACCTGGCCGAAGCAGACCGCCGTGTAGGTGTCGGCGGCACCGTAGTAGAGGGCGATGCGGCCGGTCGGGGCGTCGGTGAGGACGGAGACCGGGAAGAGCACGTTGGGCACGAAGCCGGTGGTCTCGTACGGGAGCTCGGGCGTGAGGAGATAATCGCGGAGGCGATAGAGGACCTTCGACGGGTTGTTGATATCGAGGATGGCGGCGCCGATGGAATAGACGAAGCCGTTGCAGGTGCCGGAGACGCCGTGGTAGAACATGAGCCAGCCTTCCTTGGTCTCGATCGGAATCGGGCCGGCGCCGATCTTGGTGCCCTGCCACCAGCCGGAGCCGCCGCGGCGCATGACCATGCGGTGCTTGCCCCAGTAGGTGAGGTCCTTGGAGTGGCTGAGGATGATATCGCCGAAGGGCGTGTGGGCGCTGTCGGACGGGCGGCTGAGGAGGACGTACTCGCCGTTGATTTTGCGCGGGAAAAGCACGCCGTTGCGGTTGAACGGCATGAGCGGGTTTTCCATGCGGATGAAGGTCTTGAAGTCCTTCGTCCGGCCGAGGCCGATGGAGGCGCCGGGAAAATCGTCGCACCAGGTGATGTAGTACCAACCGTCGATGAGCACGACGCGCGGGTCGTAGGCGTAGCTCGGGGTGGCGGGTTTGCCGTTCTCGTCGACCCACTCGATCTTCTTGTCGTCGATGTCGAAGGAGAAACCATCCTTGGAGCGGCCGGCGTGGAGGGCGGCGCGGCCATGGCGCTCGTCGGCGCGGAAGACGCCGGCGAAACCGCCTTCAAAGGGGACGGGCGCGCTGTTGTAGATGCGCGAGGTGTTGAGCGTCGGGTTCCAGCCGATCAGGGGGTTCTTGTTGGAGCGCCAGAGGGCGTAGGGATAACCTTTGGGTTTCTCTTCCCAAGGGATGTTGGGCAGCGCGCTGCCGATGATGGTATTGCTCATGGAGTGACTTCGTAGGGTTGGTCCGGACGTAGCGCGCCACGCCAAAGGGCACACCGGACATCCGTGGATTGGTGTCGAGCACGCGCAAAGATTCGTCGGAGGCCAATCCAAAAATG
>MWDT01000542.1 GCA_002070825.1 Verrucomicrobia bacterium ADurb.Bin122 | reverse complement strand
GAAAAAGGACATGGGCAAGGTGATCGGTGCGCTCAAAAAGCTGCCCGAGGCCGGCCAGATCGATTTCGGCGCGGTCAGCAAGCTGGTGCAGGCGAAGTTGCCGTAAACCGGCGTGCCTGTCCGCCGTGGATCGCCGCCGGCGCCGCGCGCCGTGTCGTGCCACTGGCCGGGTGCGCCCGAGCCGGTGGCTAGGATCGGCGCCCGGCGGGCGAGGTCTGGCGGCGCGGGGGATGGGCTCAATTGGGAAAACGCGCGGGGCGGCCCCGGTGCGTTTTCCACGGCTGGAGCGAGGATGGGACTCTTTTATGAATGGAAGTGATGTGATCAAAATGATCGGGACGTTTGCGCCCGAGGGGCGGTCGGCGGTGATGCTGCGGCATGCCGCGCGGTTTCCCATCGTGGACATGACGCGGCCGGAGCTGGCCGAGCTCACGCCGGAGGGCGCGGCGACGGCGGAGGCCATGGGCGAGCAGCTCCGGGGGCACGACGGCGTGCGGCTTTTTCACAGCCCGGTGAAGCGTTGCCAGCAGACGGCCGAGTGCCTGGCGCGCGGGGCGCAGCGGGCCGGCGTGGCGGTGGAGCTGGCGGGGGCGGAGGAGGCGCTGGGCGTGGAGTACATCCTCGATATGAAGGCGGCGGCGCGCCTGTCCGTGGAGCATGGCGACTCTTTTGTAAGGCGTTGGATGAATGGACAGGTCGCGGAAAACGTGATCCGGCGGACCGAGGTGATCGCGGCGGCCAAGGTCGACTACCTGGCCCGCAAGCTCGCCGAGCCGTGCCGGCCGGGGCGCTGGCTCGATCTGCACGTCTCGCACGATTGGAACGTGATGGTGCTGCGCGAGCGGTTGCTCGGCGTGCGCCACGAGGAGGCGGGCTGGTTGACGTTTCTCGACGGCGTGGGCTTTGCGCTCAATGGACGGCAACTGCTCGCCGAGTACCACGGGCAGCGGCGGGTGCATGCGTTGCCCGAGCCTGCGCAGTGAGCGCCCGGCGCGCCGCGGATCGGGTTTCCCCTCTTACGTTTCAGGAAAAACCTCCGAGGCAATTTGATGGCGGGTGTGTTAAGGTAAGTCGGGTGCAGCGGGCTAGACGCCCGCTAACAGGTAACAATAGATGAGTGGCCGCCGCCGGTACGACTTGCCGGCGGCGGTTTCTTTTGGCGCATGCGCAGTCTTGTGCTCGCCCCGGCCATCTCCACACTGCGCTCCCATGCGTTTTCGTTTCCTTTGTCTTTCACTGTTCTTCGCTTCGGCGCTCAGCGCGGTGGCGTCGGGCCTCGAAGTGGTCCGTATCTGGCCCGAGTATCGCAAGGCGGAGTCGTTTGAGCGCATCTCCGAATACCTCAGCGGCGAGGAAAACACTGGCGGCCAGCTCGTGCTGCGCTCGCAGAAGGACAAACGCGACGGCTACTACTTTCTGGTGCGCGTGAAAAACCACGCCGCGGCCGAGCAGGGCTGCACCTGGCAGGTCGAGGTGATCCTGCCCTCCTCGCCGACGCCGCAGGTTTTCTCGCTCCCGACGGATCTGCGCGCCGGCGGCAGCGTTTATCAGCTCGGCGTGACCGGTACCGACTGGCCCGGCGCGGAGATCGTGCCCGTGGCGTGGAAACTCACGCTCAAGGCGGCCGACGGGCGCGAGCTCGTCACGCGTCAGAGCTTCCTCTGGAGCAAATAACGCCGGCGGCCCGCGCGGCCGTGGCTGAGTTTTCCGCATGACGGCGCCGGAGATCATCGC
>MWDT01000541.1 GCA_002070825.1 Verrucomicrobia bacterium ADurb.Bin122 | reverse complement strand
GCCGCGAGGGTGCGTTGCAGCGCGGGGTCGTCTTCGATCACCAGGAGTCGCATGGGGCGGCGTTACTCGTGCCGGAGCGCCTCGATCGGGTCAAGGCGTGCGGCGCGGCGAGCGGGCGCAAAGCCGAAGAGGATGCCGACGGCGGCCGAGAAGAAGAACGCGATGACGTTGATCTGCACGTCGAAGGCGAAGGGGATGTGGATGATCTGCGAGAGGCCGAAGCACATCGCCAGCGCGAGCACGATGCCGACGATGCCGCCGGCGCAGGAGAGCGTGACGGCCTCGACGAGGAACTGGAGGAGCACCTCGTGCGTGGTCGCACCGATCGAAAGGCGGATGCCGATCTCGCGGGTGCGCTCGGTGACGGAGACGAGCATGATGTTCATGATGCCGATGCCGCCGACGAGCAGACTGACGCCAGCGACGGCGGCGAGCAGGCTGGTCATGGTCTTGGTGGAGGAGGCCATGGTCTCGGCGAACTGGCGAGTGTCCATGACGGTGAAATTGTTGTCCTCGTTGGGGCCGAGGTTGCGGCGTTCGCGCATGAGCGAGGTGATGGCGGCGGTGATCTCGTCGCTGGAGGCGCCGTCGGCGGCGGAGACGCTGATCATGTTAATGTCGCGCGAAGAGCGGTAGCCCGAGAGGCGGCGCTGGAGGGTGGCGAGGGGGACGATGATGGTGTCGTCCTGGTCGCGCATGCCCATCTGGCCTTTGGCCTTGAGCACGCCGACGACCTCGCAGGAGGCCTTGCCGACGCGGATCTGGGAGCCAAGGGGATCGGCACCGCCAAAGAGCTCGCGGCTGACGGTCGCGCCGATCACGCAGACGGCGGCGCCGGTGCGGGCCTCGTTCTCCTCGAAGAAACGCCCGTCGGAGAGCACCCATTTGTTGATGGGGAAATACTCGGCCGTGGAGCCGGTGACGGAGGTGCGGCGGGATTTCTGGAGATAGATGGTGCTGAGGGAGGCGGAGCGGACCGGGGCGACGGATTCGACGCCGCCAACCTGCTCGGCAATGCTCTCGACGTCGTCGATCGAGAAATTGGGGACGCCGGGGGTGCGCGGGCCAAAGCCGGCGCCGGGCATGACCATGAGCAGATTGCTGCCCATGCTGGAGATCTGGTCGCGCACGGCCTGGGTGGTGCCCTGGCCGAGAGTGACCATCGTGATGACGGCCGACACGCCGATGATGACACCGAGCACGGTGAGGAAGGCGCGGGTGAGATTGCGGCGGATTTCGCGCAGGGCGATGAGGAAGGCGTTCCAGAACATGGAGGAGGCGGGTCAGGCGGAGGCGCGGGAGTTGAGGCGGTCGGACTCGATGAGTCCGTCCTTCACCCGGACGATGCGCCGGGCGTAGGCGGCGACCTCGTCCTCGTGGGTGACCATGAGCACGGTGATGCCGCGCTCGGAATTGAGCTTGGTCAACAGGACCATGATTTCGTGGGTGGTCGTGGAGTCGAGATTGCCGGTGGGCTCGTCGGCAAAGAGCGTGCTGGGCTCGGAGACGATGGCACGGGCGATGGCGACGCGTTGCTGCTGGCCGCCGGAGAGCTCGGCGGGAGTGTTGCGCAGCTTGGTCGGCAAGCCGACGGAGGTGAGTGCCGCGACGGCCTTTTCCCGGCGCTCGCGGTGTGTGCAGCCGCGGTAGAGCAGAGGCAGCTCGACGTTTTCGACGGCGCTGGTGCGGGCGAGCAGGTTGAAGCCCTGGAAGATGAAGCCGAGGGCGTGGCGGCGCAGGAG
>MWDT01000540.1 GCA_002070825.1 Verrucomicrobia bacterium ADurb.Bin122 | reverse complement strand
TCCTGCTCAAGGAGCGCGCGGATCAATTTGGGCTGTGCGGAAGTCGGCGCGAGCAAGGCCTGCACCAACGGACTTTCCTCAGCCGACAGCGGCCGGGCAGCCAGCAGGAGCAGCGCCAAGCCTAGCGAGAAGCAAAAGCGAAATCTCATGGACAAGAGGTGTTCTAGCAGGTGGCGCGCCAGATTTGTGACTCCGGCGCAGCGTGGCGTGGACGAAAAAGGGCGGGGCCTGCGCCCCGCCCTCGTGAGGATGATTAGCGGGACGGTTTACTTGAACTTACCCTTGAGGAAGGGCTCGCCGTACACGCTCTCGTAGGACTTCAGAATCTTGAACTGGCCGTTCGGGAGCGTTTCGCCGACATAAACGTTCTTCGTCAGGTGGTGATTGGCCTGCATCGTGACCTTGCCGCTCGGGCCGTCGAAGGTGATGCCGCTTTCGAGCGCCGCGCGAACCTTGTCCACATCGAAGGAGCCGGCCTTTTCGACCGCGGCCTTCCAGATGTAGACGCCATCATAGGAGAGCACCATCGGGCTGTTGGTCACGCGGCCCTTTTTCTCGATGCCGGGGACCGTGCTCTTTTCGAGCCAGGAGAAGAACTTTTCCTTGAAGGCCGTGTTGGCCGGAGTGTCGACCGACATGAAGTAGCTCCAGGCGCCGAGGTGGCCGACGAGATCCTTGGTGGGCAGGCCGCGGAATTCATCTTCAGAGACGGAGAACGAAATGACCGGGCAGTCTTCCGATTTGATGCCGGAGTTGGCCAGCTCGCGGAAGAACGGGACGTTGGTGTCGCCGTTGAGCGTGGAGACGACGCAGGCGTCGCCCGAGGCGGCAAACTGCTTAATTTCGGCCACGATTTGCTGGTAATCGGTGTGACCGAAAGGCGTGTAAACTTCCTTGATGCTCTCGGCGGAGATGCCCTTCGAGGCGAGGTACTCCTTCAACACGAGGTTGGTCGTGCGCGGATAGACGTAGTCGGAGCCGAGCAGGTAGAACTTTTTCTTGGCGAGCTCATCGAGGAGATAGTCGACGCCCGGAGTCGCCTGCTGGTTGACGGCCTCCGCCGTGTAGAAAATGTTTTTGGAAAGCTCCTCGCCCTCGTACTGGACGGCGTAGAAGAGCAGCCCGTTGTCCTTCTCGAAGACCGGCAGCACCGACTTGCGGCTCACTGAAGTCCAGCAGCCGAAGGTGACGGCGACCTTGTCCTGTTCGAGCAACTGCTTCGCTTTTTCCGCGAAGAGCGGCCAGTTCGAGGCGCCATCGACGACCACCGGCTCGATCTTTTTTCCGAGCACGCCACCGGAGGCGTTGATCTCGTCAAAGGCCATCAGGAGCACATCGCGCAGCGAGGTCTCGCTGATCGCCATCGTGCCAGAGAGCGAGTGGAGCACGCCCACCTTGACGGTGTCTTCGGCGGCCTGGGTGAATGGGACGAACGCAGTCGCAGCGAGGGCGCCTGCAGTGAGAAGATTTCGGATGGATTTTAGCATGGGTTGTTGTCCCGAAGCTCGGGCCGACCTCGGTCCGAAGCGGGCGAAACACCCCAATGCAGCAAGCGTGCCAACTCGCCGTCTCCGTTTTTCACGGACCGCGCACGCAGCGGATCGCGCTCAGTTTGTCCAGCCGCGGGCCGACCAGCGAGCGTATCGGCCCGCACGCTCATCCCGGCGAAATTGAGCGTCCCAAGGAGGCTGTAGGCAAAGCCGCATGTCGCCAGAAAGAGGGCACTGCCCACGAGGTTGATCGTG
>MWDT01000539.1 GCA_002070825.1 Verrucomicrobia bacterium ADurb.Bin122 | reverse complement strand
CATGACGGGGATCCTGTCGCCTATCAGTATCTTGCCGGTCTTGCCGCTGACCGTGAAGGTGTGCTGTCGGCTGATTAGCGACGCCTTGCCCTGCTCCTCCAAGGCGGTCAGGTTAGTCAGGAAGTCCAGGCTCACACTGACCCACTGGCCGTAGGCGTTCGGGGTGAAGGTCAAGCCGTTGAACGACCAGTCCAGCCCGAGCCTTCGGCCCGCGTCGCCCGATAGCTCCTCCAACCTCGCCTCTATCAGCACCTGCGGAAGCTCCCTGTCGAGCGCTTCGATGAGACCGAGCGCTCTGGCATGCTGCGACTCAGCGGCCTCGATCACTAGCGAAGACGTACGCTCGTCCGCCTTCACGGCGCCTTTCACCAGCCCTTCGAGGGCCTTGGCCACGTCGCCGGCTACTGCGTGATTAAGCCTGTACACCCGAGTCGCCACGGGATCCGGATCAGGCGCCGGTTGCGCATCCGCCTGCACGCTGGGCGCTGCAGGTATGTCCAGAGCTCGCACCAGTTCATCCAGGGCAACCAAAGTAGCCGCGGGCGCCATCACAATCAGCGACTTGGTTCTATCGTCCGGTTGCATCTTAGCCGTGGGCGCTACTACGCCCAGAAGCGTCTTCATATCAGACGCCGCCGCATGTGTCAAGCGGAATACCTTCATTACCTCAGGCGGCGGGGCCGCGGGGGTCGGCTCCGGCTCGGGCGCAGACTCAACCGGAATGTCCAGCCCTCGCACTAACTCAGCCACCCTCTGCTGCACGCTTGGAGCCGCACGTACCAGCAGAGTGTTGGTCCTGGAATCCACCTGAACATCGGAGGCCGGCGCGAGCAAACTCACGGCCGACCGCAGCGACTCCGCAGGAGCGTTGGCCAACCGGTAACGCGCCACCTCCGCTTCAAGCTGCGGGATCGGCGCCGCCGCTTCGCTCGGCACGGGCTTGATCTCCACGTCGAGCCTCTCTATGACCTCAGCGGCCCGCGCCACGCGCGAGCGCGATGCGTTTATGATGAGCGAGTTGGTGCGCTCGTCCACGGTCATGCTGACAACCGGCACCACAGGCGCCAGCGCCTCCCGTACCCGTGACGCAGGCGCATGCGCTAGCTGGAACACCTGCAGCACTTCGGGATCGGCGGGCGCTGTCGGCGTCGCGATCTCATCCGCCGACGGGGGAACCTCCACATCCAGCTGGGCTATGATCCGCCTGGCCTGCTCGCGCTGGGCCGCGGTGCCCACTATGACGATGGAGGCGGTCCGCTCGTCCACGCTCATCTTGGACTCAGGCAGTGTAGGCGCAAGCGCCTGGCGCACTGCCGCGGGCGCCGCATACTCCAGCCGAACTATCTCTGCCGTTTCCGGTTCAGGTTTCGGAGCAGTATCCGCGGGCGCCGCAGCGACAGCAGGCGGCTCGATTCCGATATCGAGCGCGGCAACCAGGTCGTCCACCTTTGCCTGCATCTCGCCGGGCGCCACAACAATCAGGGAATTGGTGCGGCCATCCGCCGTCAGGCGGACGCCGGGAACTGCAGACGCAATAGCCTCCCGGGCCTGGGCCGCCACGGCATGCTTCAGCCTGATCACGCGCATCACATCGGCAGGCGGCTCCGGCTCGGGCCTCGGCTGCTGCACAGGCGCCGCCGCCCGCGCCTCCGCCTGGCTCACCTCTGCATGCTCCGCCGCCGCCGTATCCAGCAATTCCACGATCTCGGAGGCCATGGCTATGTCGTCGGGCAACCCCAGCACTATCGCTG
>MWDT01000538.1 GCA_002070825.1 Verrucomicrobia bacterium ADurb.Bin122 | reverse complement strand
ACCAGCGATCTGGCACATGCTTGAGCGCGGGTAGCCACGCCGGGGTGGTGGTTGCGGTGTCGCGCATGGTCAGGCCGCCTCATCCTCATCCCACGGTTGCGCCGCCGTCCGTTCGCGTGCCTCGGCCTTGCGCGCCGTCTGCTGCGTGGCCATGCGCGCGGTTTGCGCGCAGGCGTCGCACTCGCGCAGCGCCGTCCAGCCGCCGCAGAACGCGATGTAGTTGCGCGGCATCTGGCGACGGCAGACGCGGCAGACGCCCTTGGTTGGGTGGCGCGACACGTCGGGCATCGGCACCGGGTTGCCCTGCGCGTCGACCGGCGGGCGCAGCATGTCGCCGAAGAGGTCGTTCGCCGTGAGCGCGTTTCGCAGCAGCGGGTCGCGGCGGTCGGAGTCGGTGAGGACAAAGAGAGGTGTAGTGGAATTACTCATGCGGCTTGCTCAATCTGCGCCTGGATGCGGTTGCGGCGGGCAACGAGCGCGTCGTAACGCTCGCGTTTGGCGCCTTTGGGCTCGACGGTGCCAGAGCAGCCGCCGGGGTGGAGGATGTCGGCGATCTCCTCACGGACAGCGCGGAGCTCGATTTGCAGGGCCCCTAGGCTGGGGCGGGGGACAAAGGCCGACTGCTGCCGTTGCGCGCCTTGGCGGGCCTGCGCTGCGCCGGCGGCGGGCCGCCCGTTCGTCGCCCGGTCCATCCACGAGCAGATGAAGCGGGGCATGCCGCTGGCGGTCTTGCGTGTGACGGCGCCGGCCGTGACCTTGAGGAGCGCGACCTTGGCCTCGGCGAGCGGGTCGATCGACGGGTAGGCGGCGCGAAGCTCGGAGAGGAATGCGTCGGTGAGGTGCCACTGCGCGACCTTGCCAGAGCACGGGAACGTCAGGACGGGCGGCGTCGTGGGCTGGGCGGCCTCGGGAACTAGCTCGAGCTGGGCCTCGCCGCCACGGTCGGCCAAGACTTCGGCAGAAGTCGCGGCACTATCTGCTTTTCCATTCCTTTCCTCTTCCTCTTCCTCTTCCTCTTCCTCTTCCTTTCCTATTCCTTTCCGTTCAAGGGGGGCTTCGGTGTTGGCTTGAAGGGGGGCTTGAAGGGGGGCTTGAAGGGGGGCTTGAAGGGGGGCTTCGGTGTCGTTTGTGCTTCGCGACTTGCGGCGCACCTCACCGGAGCGGATGCCGCCGATGCGTCCGAACTCGCGGCCGGCCTGGATCTCGCGCTGGCGGTCGATCGGGTAACCCCACAGCGTCAGGTCGTCGCCGGCCCACGCGAACAGGTCGCAGGACTCGGCAACTTCGTCCGCAGTCACGCCGCATGTCTGTTGCCAGCGACGGTCCGACCACTGTCGCGAGCATGCGATGATGCCGCCGTTTTCCTGCTGCGCGCACCAGAGCATCAGTGACAACCACGTTGCGCGGCGCGTCGGGTCGCTGCCGATGTAGTTCGGCGCGTGCAGGGTTTCGGTGCGGAGGTTGAGCCAGTTCATGGATCAAAATGGGACGTCTTCGCAATCGCCAGGAATCGCGTTGCTTGCATGCGTCGTTGCCCGCGGTTGCCCTTGATCCTGCCGCTGCTCCCCCTCGCGCATTTCGGCCGGCGTGCCATTCGAGCGCGCGCCGAGGAACTGCACGTTTTCGAGAACGACCTTGAGCCGCGAGCGTTTCTGTCCGCTCGTCTTGTCGGTCCATTCGTCGAGCTTCAGCCGCCCCTCGATCATGCACGGGCTGCCCTTGCCGAGATACTTGGCGACGAGATCCGCCTGCTTGCCCCATGCTTCGATG
>MWDT01000537.1 GCA_002070825.1 Verrucomicrobia bacterium ADurb.Bin122 | reverse complement strand
TAGTTTTTCAGCACACGGATGACCTGGAGCGTGTCGCTCTTGCCGTAGTTGCGGTTGCTGTCGATCGACTCGATCAAATCGAGCAGCATGGTGCGGAATGAGATGATCGCGTCGACTCCGCGAGCCTTGAGCAGCTCGACACTCTGCGACCGGTAGGGCTCGGCAGTCGGCAGGGCTGGCAGCACGAGGATTTTGGCAATGGGATCGTCTGCCTCGTCGGTTTCGCCGGCGCCGGCCGGGAAGAAACGGGAGACCTGCTTAAGCACATTGCCCTCCAGAAATCCGAAAATCTCGGGCGCGCCCTTCAGTATGTTCGGGGAAAACACCTCCGTGTGCCATGGCTTGATCGCCACAATCGCCCGGTGCACATAGGGCAGCTCGTTGGCGAACAGCATAAACTCCGGCCGGCGGCTGCCGCGCTGCCACGCCGCGTTGTACACCAGCAGATCGACCTCCTCGTCGCCGGTCTTCTTGCGCGCCTGCACCTGGTATTTCCGAGCCTGCCGGACAAAAAAGCCGTTTTGCTCGAAATATTCGCGGACGATCGCTTCGTCGATTGCGGCCATGTGGGGGTGGCAGGCAGCGAGACAGAATTGGGAGCCGGCTTCGACCCTAAATTTAGACCGCGCCGACGGCGCGGAAGCTGGCCTCGACGGGAGCGGGATCAATGCCGCCCTGCGTCGCCGCCTCGCCGAGCGATTTGAGCACCACGAAGCGCAGCGTGCCGGCACGCACCTTCTTGTCGCGCGCCATCGCGGCATGCAGGTCGGCATACGCGAGCGGCTCGCGCAACCGGGCCGGCAACCCGTGAGCCACGACCACCGCATCCACGCGGGCCACTTCCGCCTCCGTCAGATAGCCGAGGCGTTGCGACAACCGCGCAGCGGCGCACATGCCCACCGCCACCGCCTCACCATGCAGGTAGGTGCCATAGCCCGTCACCTGCTCGATCGCATGGCCGAAAGTGTGCCCCAGATTGAGCAACGCCCGACCGCCCTCCTTGGCGAGCTCGCGCTCGTCGGCCTCGACGACCTTGGCCTTGATCTCACAGCAACGCCGCACCGTTTCCGCCAGCTCCGGACTCGCGACGGTCAGCGTATGCTTTTCAAGCCGGGCAAACAGCGCCGCATCGCCGAGCAGGCCGTACTTGATGACCTCCGCCATGCCGGCGGCAAACTCGCGCGGCGGCAGCGTGGCGAGCAGGCCGGTCGCGATGAAGACCGCCCGCGGCTGGTGGAAGGCGCCCACGAGGTTTTTGCCGGCCTTGAGATTAATCCCGGTTTTCCCGCCCACGGAGCTGTCCACCATCGAGAGCAGCGTCGTCGGCACCTGCACAAAATCGATGCCACGCTGGTAGGCCGATGCCGCAAAGCCGCAGAGGTCGCCCACCACACCGCCGCCCACGGCAAAGAGCACGCTCGTGCGGTCGAGCCGGTGTTGTGCCAGAAAATCGAGCACACGGCCAAATTGCTCCAGGCACTTCGTCTCCTCGCCGGGCTCCAGGGTGAGCATCGGCGCCGCTTCGCCAAACATCGCGCGCAGCGCCCCGCCCTGGCTCGCCTGAAGATTTGCGTCGGTGATGACGGCAAACTTGCGCCCTACCGACGTCAGCTCGCCGACAAACGCACGCACCTCGGCGGAAAGATCCGAGCCAAAGTGAATCGGATAACTGCGCTCGCTGAGGTGGACGGTCAGAGTCGTGGCCATGGCGCGCGATGAAGCCGCGCCACGCAGCCGGGTCAACGCTCGGCTTGCATCCGCCCGGCACACGTGC
>MWDT01000536.1 GCA_002070825.1 Verrucomicrobia bacterium ADurb.Bin122 | reverse complement strand
CGCCCGGCGCGTCGGCGCCAGGCCCAAACTCACCGCCGATGCAGTCCTGCCCAAGGCCGAGCCCGGCGCGCACGTCGCCGCGACCGAAAAAATCATCCTGATCGGAGCGTCGACCGGCGGCACCGAAGCCATCTCCACCCTGCTCGGAAGCCTGCCCGCCGAGTCTCCCGGCGTCGTCATCGTGCAACACATGCCCGAGGGCTTCACCAGCTCCTTTGCCGCCAACCTCGACACCTTCTGCCGCCTCAAGGTGACGGAAGGCACCGACGGCGCCCCCGTGCTCCCAGGCCACGCGTTGATCGCCCCCGGAGGCAAGCACACGCTCATCAAGCGCACCAACGATCACTATTTCATCGAAGTGCGCGATGGCCCGCTCGTCAGCCGGCACCGCCCCTCGGTCGACGTGCTCTTCCGCTCCGGCGCGCGCTACGCCGGCCCCAACGCCATCGGCGTCATCCTCACCGGCATGGGCGACGACGGTGCCCAAGGCATGAAGGAGATGCACGATGCCGGCGCCTACACCTTCGCCCAGGACGAACACACCTGCGTGGTCTTCGGCATGCCCGGCGAGGCCATCAAACTCGGCGGCGTCAAACAAGTGCTTCCGCTCGAGCAGATCGGCCCCGCACTTCTGCAGCAATGCCGCATGCCCGTCGCTGCCTCCTCCAGACCATGAAAACCATTCTCGTCGTAGACGACTTCGCCAGCGTCCGCCTCTACCACACCACCTTCCTCAAGCAGAAGGGCTACGAATGCGTGGCCGTGGCCGATGGCGCCGAGGCGTTGCGCGTGCTCCAGCAGCGCCCCATCGACCTCGTCCTGCTCGACATGATGATGCCCACCATGGACGGCCTCGAGTTCCTCACCCGCGTGCGGAGCATGCCCGGTTTTGCAGATCTGCCCATCCTCGCCATCACCTCCGAGGCTCAGAAAGCCGAGACGATCGCCTCCCAGCAGCACTACGGGTTCCACGTACTGCTCAAACCCGTCCTGCCCGCGGCCCTCCTCGAACAGGTCCAACGCCTCCTGCCGCTCGAATGAGCCCACGGCCATGCACCTGACGCCAAACGCCCTTCGATTCGCATGCGAGATTCGCAGGCGCTGCCACTGGCCCCGCTGGCACACATCGCTGAAATCCTGGCGACCGGCCTGGGTGAGCGATCGCCGCATCCGCCAACTGCAACCCTCCATCTCCTGCCACCAAGAGGCCCTCCTCCGATTCGGACACGAGTCCGACGAGGAGTTCACAGCCCTCGCCGTCGAACTCTCCCGCCTCAATGCAAAGTTCTCCGAATTGCGCGAACAGAGCGCCGCCCTCGACCTCGTCGTGCAGGGCCACGACGAGGAGCGTGCCTCCGACGCCGCCTACCAGCTCTACAAAAGCTCCATCGACCTCGTGCACTCGAGCATGGGTATCGCCCTCTCCGAGCAGGAGCAGATGCTCCAGGTCGAGGTGGGCCTGCAAAACGCCCAGGCAGCCCAGCGCCATTTCTCCCATAATAACATCACCCTGCGTGTCCTCATGATGGGCCTGCGCATGGAGGCGGCACGCGTCGACCCCGAGAATCAGGGTGTGTTTCTCAACGTGGCCGACGCGGTCCAGCAGACCGCCGAGAAAATCATGGAGACCGTCGGCATCGCCTTCGGGCACCTCCACTCCGTCCTCGCCGAAACGGGTGCCGAGCGCAGCCAAATCAAGCACCTCGAACAATCCCTCGACGGCCGCGCCCATGCAAATATCGCCGCGATTCACCGCGAGCTCGATGCACTCCAGA
>MWDT01000535.1 GCA_002070825.1 Verrucomicrobia bacterium ADurb.Bin122 | reverse complement strand
CCGACATGCCGCCGTCATCCCGCAGTATGCCGCTGTCTATGAGCCGGGCATGACCGACCAAGCGTGGTCGGTCGAGATGTTCCACCTGATGCTCAAAGCCGGCAGCCTGGGCCTTTTCCGCATCGCGGGGAACAGCATGGAGGGCTTCATGGGTACCGTGCTGGCCGGCGACAACGGCGGTGCCGCCTCGCCCTACGATTTCGCGCTCGGCGGTGCAGGCCTGCACCCCTCCATGCCGGTCGGACAAAGCGGCGTCCGCTTGACAAGCGGCATGGCCGTGATGGTTGACATCGCCGCCAATTTTTACGGGTATCTGACCGACTGCACGCGCACCTTCTCAATCGGCCCGCTCGCACCCCAAGCGCGCGACGCACACCAGGTGGCGCTCGAGATCCAGCACGCCATCGCCGCCGCCGGCGTGCCCGGCGCGCGCTGCGAAGATCTCTATGCCCTCGCGCTGGCGCGGGCGTCCGAGGCCGGGCTCGCCGACTGTTTCATGGGCCTCTCGCAAAAGGCCAAATTCGTGGGCCACGGCACCGGCATCGTGATCAACGAGCAGCCTGTGCTGGGCGCGCGCTCGACCGACACGCTGGCCGCCGGCATGTGCATCGCGCTCGAACCCAAGTTCGTGATCCCCGGCAGCGGCGCGGTCGGCGTGGAGGACACCTTTCTGGTCACCCCAAAAGGCATGCAAACCCTCACGCCCTGCGACCCGGCCATCATCGAACTGTAGACGCCGCCCGCGCGAGAGCCGCCATGACACAGATCTTTCATGACATGCTGACTGAACTCGGCATAACCCTTTTCGGCGAGATCGCGACTGAGGCGATCGTGTTCAATCCGGTGTTCCGCGACGCCTGCGCCACCAACCAGTGCGGCAAATACGGCAGCAACTGGGCTTGCCCGCCCGGCGTCGGCACTCCGGAGGATCTCGCCGCCCGGGCGCGCCGCTTCACGCGCGGGCTGGTGATCCAAACCGTCTGGCCGTTAGCCGACGCATTTGACCTAGAGGGCATGATGGACGCCGCCGCACGCCACAACGCCCTGTTCCGGCGCGTGGCGGCACGCATCGCCGCGCACCAGACGCCGGCGCTGGCTTTGAGCGCGGGAGCCTGCGAATTGTGCGATTCCTGCACCTATGCGCGCGGAGAACCGTGTTGCCGGCCCGACCAGGCCATCGCGTCGCTGGAGGCCTACTGCATCGATGTCGCCGCGCTGCTGGATGCCGCGGGCCTTCGCTACAACAACGGCCCGGACACCGTTTCGTACGTCGGGCTGATTTTGGCTTAGCGCTATGGAGACGATTATGAATAAAGCAATAAGAGCGGGGTTGGTCTGTGCGGCCATGTTGTTCATCGGGTGCGCCGGCACAGAAGCGGATGACACGGCACGGCAGGACCCGCTCGAGGCGACACGGTTCTGGCTCAGGCAGAATCCCCCGGACGGCACGAACCGAGCGGCACGGCGCGAACGCATGGCCGTTCTCCAGCACGCCTGTGACCAGCTTTCCGTCGAGGATTACGCCCTCTACGCGCGCGCCTGGAGCACGAACGCGGCGCAATGCGATCAAGCCGAACAGGCCCACCCGGCGCTCGGTTATCTGCGCGACGCGACGCTGGAGGCGATCGACGAGATCCGCCACACCCGCGTTGAAAAAGGGATGGCCGTCTGGCTGATCTACAACATGGGCCATGTCTTCAAAACACCGACAGCCTGTTTCGGCATCGACCTCAGCGGACGGCGCGTCGAGCGCCTGGCGCCCGAGCTGGATGTCCTGCTG
>MWDT01000534.1 GCA_002070825.1 Verrucomicrobia bacterium ADurb.Bin122 | reverse complement strand
TTGAAAAAACGCCACCGCGACTTCGGCCTCGCCTGCGTCAAGATCGGCCTGGCCGTCGCCGTCGTCTCCACGTTGTTCACCGCCTACACCGGCCACCACAGCGCCATCGGAGTCGCCAAGAACCAGCCCGCCAAGCTCGCGGCCTTCGAGGGCCTCTGGGACACCCAGCCGAAAGCCCCCCTGTACGTCGCGGGCTGGGTCGATGAAAAGGCCCAGACCACCCACGGCATCGCCATCCCCGGCGCGCTCAGCCTCCTCACCCATGCCAACACCGCCGCCCCCGTCACCGGCCTGCGCGACATCCCGGCCGACGAGCGCCCGCCGGTCCACTTCACCTTTCAACTCTACCACCTGATGATCGCCGTCGGCGGCGCGCTGCTCGCCCTCGCCGCCTGGGCCGTCTGGGCACTCTGGCGCGGCAAGCTCGAGGACTCCCGCCTCCTCCTCGGCTGCCTCACCCTCTCCGTCCTCGGGCCACAGATCGCCAACCAGGCCGGCTGGTGGGCCGCCGAAGTCGGCCGCCAACCCTGGATTGTCTATAAACTCCTGCGCACCTCCGACGCGTTGTCCAAGGTCGTTCAGGCCAACCAGGTCCTCGCCTCGATCATCATGTTCAGCGTCATCTACGTCCTGCTCTTCGGCGTCTTCATTTTCCTGCTCAACCACAAGATCCAGCACGGCCCCGACGAGTCCGACCTGGTGCCGACCGGCAAACTCGCCCGCGGCACGAAGGGAGGTGCCCTGTGAACTTCGGCGACCTCGATCTCAACACGGTCTGGTTCATTCTCCTCGCCGTCCTCCTCACCGGCTACGCCGTGCTCGACGGCTTCGACCTCGGCGTGGGGATGCTCCACCTCTTCGTGGCGAAAAACGACACTGACCGCCGCATCCTGCTCAACGCCATCGGCCCGGTCTGGGACGGCAATGAGGTCTGGCTCGTCACCGGCGGCGGCGCGCTCTTCGCGGCCTTCCCGCTGGTGTACGCGACGGTCTTCTCCGGCTTCTACCTCGCGCTCATGGCCCTACTCTGTGCGCTCATCTTCCGCGCCGTCTCCATCGAGGTCCGCAGCAAACACGACTCGCCAGCCTGGCGGAAATTCTGGGACGTCTGCTTCGCGCTCGGCAGCTTCGTGGCCGCCCTCCTGCTCGGCGTCGCAATCGGCAACATCGCCCGCGGGCTCCCGCTCGACGCGCACGGCGAGTTTGCCGGCACCTTCCTCGGCCTGCTCAACCCCTACTCGCTCGGTATCGGACTGCTCACCGTCGCGCTCTTCGCGATGCACGGCGCGCTTTACCTCGTGCTCAAGACCGAGGGCGAACTGCAGGCGCGCGTGGAGCGCTGGTCGCACCCGCTGGCCATCGCCTTCACGCTCCTCTACGCCGCGATGACCCTCGCGACCCTCTTCCACATCCCGCACCTCAACGCGGTCTTCCTGGCGAATCACAACTACCTCCTCGTCTTCTTCCTCGGTGCCCTCGCCATCGGCGCCATCCGCGTGATGATCCGCCGCAAGAAACCGCTCGCCGCCTTCATCGCGTCGAGCCTGGGCATCGTGGGCCTGATGGCGGTCTTCTCGCTCGGCGCGTACCCGCACTTGGTTTACTGCCCGGAGTTCCCGGAGCGCAGCCTCACGATCTTCAACGCCGCCTCCTCTCGACCCACCCTCAGCATCATGCTCACCATCGCGCTCATCGGCATGCCGCTCGTCATCGCCTACACCGCCGGCATCTACTGGGTCTTCCGCGGCAAGGTGAAGCTCACCAAAACCAGCTACTGAGG
>MWDT01000533.1 GCA_002070825.1 Verrucomicrobia bacterium ADurb.Bin122 | reverse complement strand
AGGAATGTGCAGGCGTTTCAGAACAGGAAGTAACGCTGCGCCATCGGCAGCACCTTGGCGGGCTCGCAGGTGAGCACCTCGCCGTCGGCCTTCACCGTGTAGGTCTCGGGATCGACCTCGATCTTCGGCAGCGCGTCGTTGAGCACGAGGTCGCGTTTGCCGATGCCGCGCGTGTTTTTCACGGCTTCGAGGCGACGGGTCAGGCCGAGATTCTTCAACGTGCCGGCGTCGAGCGCGGCGCGGCTGACGAAGGTCAGGCTCGTCGAACCGATGGCGCGCCCGGCGGCGCCGAACTGCGGACGGTAAAACGTCGGCTGCGGCGTCGGGATGGACGCGTTGGGGTCGCCCATGTTGGCCCACGCGATGAAGCCGCCCTTGAGCACCACCTCGGGTTTCACGCCGAAAAGCGCGGGCTTGAAGACAACGAGATCGGCGAACTTGCCGACCTCGACCGAGCCCACGAGGTGCGAGATGCCGTGCGCGATGGCGGGATTGATCGTGTACTTCGCGAGGTAGCGCAGCGCGCGGAAATTGTCGGCCAGCGGATGCGACGCACCCGAGAGGTGGCCGAACTGCGCCTTCATTTTGTGCGCCGTCTGCCACGTGCGGATGATCACTTCGCCGATGCGGCCCATCGCCTGCGAATCCGACGACATGATCGAAATCGCGCCGAGATCGTGCAGGCGGTCCTCCGCCGCAATGGTCTCCGGGCGGATGCGCGACTCGGCGAAGGCAACGTCCTCGGGAATCTTCGCATCGAGGTGATGGCACACCATGAGCATGTCGAGGTGCTCGTCGATGGTGTTGACCGTAAAGGGACGCGTGGGGTTGGTGGACGACGGGAGCACGTTGGCCTCGCCGCACACGCGGATGATGTCGGGCGCGTGGCCGCCACCGGCGCCTTCCGAGTGAAACGTGTGGATCGTGCGGCCCTTGAAGGCGCGGATCGTGTCGTCCACAAAGCCGGCCTCGTTGAGCGTGTCGGTGTGGATGGCGACCTGCACGTCGAGCTCGTCGGCGACGCCGAGACAGGTGTCGATGGCGGCGGGCGTGGTGCCCCAGTCCTCGTGCAACTTGAGGCCGATGGCGCCGGCGAGCACCTGCTCGCGCAGCGGCGCGGGCGTGGCGCAGTTGCCCTTGCCGAGGAAGCCGAGATTCATCGGGTAGGCCTCGGCGGCCTCCAGCATGCGGTGGATGTTCCAGGCGCCCGGCGTGCAGGTGGTGGCGTACGTGCCGTGCGCGGGGCCGGTGCCGCCGCCGAGCATCGTGGTGATGCCGGCGCTGATGGCCTCGTCGATCTGCTGCGGGCAGATGAAATGGATGTGCGTGTCGATGCCGCCGGCCGTCACGATGCAGCCCTCGCCCGCCAGCACCTCGGTGCAGGCGCCGACGATCATCGGGTTTTTCTTCTTGGTCATCGGGTCGGCGTAGTACGAGCCGAGCCCGCTCTGGATGCCGGGATTGCCGGCGTGGCCGATGCCCACGATGAAGCCGTGTTTCACGCCGATGTCGGCTTTGATCACGCCGAGCCGGGCGTCGAGGATCAGGGCGTTGGTGATGACGAGATCGAGCGACTCGGCATCGCCGGCGGTGGACGACTGGCCCATGCCGTCGCGGATGACCTTGCCGCCGCCGAACTTGATCTCGTTGCCGTAACCGCCGCCCTCGGCGATCAGGTCGCGCTCGACCTCGACGAACAACTCGGTGTCGGCGAGGCGCACGCGGTCGCCCACCGTGGGGCCAAACATCTCGGCATACTGGCGACGGGAAAGATTCATGGG
>MWDT01000532.1 GCA_002070825.1 Verrucomicrobia bacterium ADurb.Bin122 | reverse complement strand
CCGCGGCTTCGGGATATTCCGGTGCTATTCATCAGCGCGATGAATGAGCCGCTCGACAAAGTGCGCGCGTTTCAAGCCGGTGGGGTGGATTATGTGACCAAGCCATTTCACGCGGAGGAGGTGGAGGCGCGCGTGCGCACGCATCTGACGCTGCGGCAACAACAGAGGGCCTTGGCCGAAAGTCTCGCGAAACAGGAAGAGATGGAGCGGATGAGGGACAGCCTCACACACATGATTGTGCACGACATGCGCTCGCCACTGGCTGTCCTTCAGGTGGCCTGCGATTTGCTGGGTACCGAGTTTCTCGCGGGCGACGGCGACGCGCAGGCGATCCTGGTCAACGCGCGTGGGAGTCTGTCGACCCTCACGGAGATGGTGACGCAGATGCTCGATTTGAGCCGTCTGGAGTCGGGGCAGATGCAGCTCGATCGCCAGCCGGTCGATCTGGCGGACTTGGCGCGCGCCGCGGTCGAGGGCGTGCGGCCGCTATTGGAACAGCGGCAGGTGACGGTGACGGCGCCGGCCGCGGTCGTGGTGCATGTGGACCCGCATATTGTGCGGCGGGTGATCGGTAATCTTCTTGGCAACGCCCTCAAATTCAGCGCCGACGATGGCTCTGTGGACGTGCGGGTGATGGAGGGGCCCGAAGGGGCGCGTCTAGAGGTGATCGACTACGGGCCAGGCATCGCGCCGGAGCATCACGCAAAGGTCTTCGAGAAGTTTGGACAGATCGCTGGAGCCAAACGGCACATGGGCTCGGGGCTGGGCCTGACGTTTTGCAAACTGGCGGTCGAGGCGCATGGGGGCCGCATCGGCCTGACGAGCGAGTTGGGCAAGGGCTGCACGTTCTGGTTTTCCCTGCCCCTTTAACAACCGGACGCGCCAGCGGCGCCCGGTGTGGACCGGGACGCCGCGGAGCGAGGCGGGATTATTTGAAGAAATCCGCGTGCGCAGTCGATTTGCTACGCGGGGAGGCTGCTGGTTTGGCGACGACGTGAGCCGGTTCCCTCTTGGGCTCCGGCTTGGGCTGATGTGCCTTTTCCGCCGGAGGGTTTTTGTGTTCGGGCTCGGAGGCCGGAGTGGGGGCGTTGAATTGCTGGCCGGCTTTTTTGCCGTCGATGAGTCGGCGGAGATCTTTGACCGCGGCATCCATTACTTGAGATTGAGCGTGGAGCTCCTCGGCCGCGGCGGCAGATTCTTCCGCGCTGGCGGCGTTGGCCTGGGTGACTTCGTCCATCTGCGAGACACTGGTGACGACCTGGCCGAGGCCCTGGGATTGTTCGTTGGAGGCCTGGGCGATTTCGTTGATGAGGGTATCGACGCCGCGGGCTTTCTCGACGATTTCCTGGAGGGCTTGCGCGACCTTGCTGGAGATGGCGACGCCCTGGCCGGATTTTTTGATGGAGTCTTCGATTTTCTCGGCGGTTTCCTTGGCGGCGTTGGCGGAGCGCTGGGCGAGGGCGCGGACCTCTTCGGCGACGACGGAGAAACCGGCGCCGGCCTCGCCGGCGCGTGCGGCTTCGACGGCGGCGTTGAGGGCGAGGATGTTCGTTTGGAACGCGATTTCGTCGATGGTCTTGATGATGTTGGCGATGTTGTCGGAGGCGGTTTTGATCGCGTCCATCGCTGTGGCCATGGATTGCATGTCGGCGGCGCCGGCTTCGGCGGCGTGGCGTGTCTGGCCTGAGAGTTCCTTGGCGCGGCCGGCAGAGTCGGCATTGCGCTTGGTCATGCTGGAGATTTCCTCCAGGGAGGCGCTGGTTTCCTCGAGGGAGGCGGCTTGT
>MWDT01000531.1 GCA_002070825.1 Verrucomicrobia bacterium ADurb.Bin122 | reverse complement strand
GATTGGATCGTGAAGTCGGTGTGGGAGCATGCGTCGGTCGGGCTGGGCGACGACAGCGTGTTACGCGGTGTGACCGCTGCCGAGGCGGCCGCGCGGCTACCGACGGGGTTTTTCTGCGAACGGTATATCGAGGGACGCGAGTTCAATGTCGGACTGCTGACCGGCGCGCAAGGTCCCGAGACGCTGCCGCCGGCCGAGATCGTGTTCGAGGCCTATCCGGACGGCAAACCGCGGATTGTGGGCTATCCGGCCAAATGGGACACGGCTTCTTTCGAATACGCGCACACCGTGCGCCGTTTTGCCGATCCTGCGGCCGACGGTCCGCTGCTGGCAGAGCTGACGCGGCTCGCGCGGCGCTGTTGGGAGGCGTTCGGCCTCGGCGGCTACGCGCGCGTCGATTTCCGTGTGGACATGGACGGCAGGCCGTGGATTCTCGAAGTCAATGCCAATCCCTGCCTGGCGCCCGACAGCGGCTTTGCCGCGATGCTGGCGCAGGCCGGCATCGATTACGGCGCGGCGATGGAACGGATTGTCTCAGAGGCCAGAGGTCAGAGGCCAGAGGTCGGAGGTCAGAGAAAGAACGCTCAACGCTCAACGCTTCAGGGGCCGGTGACCATCAGGACGTCGCTCGTGCCGGAGGATGTTGCGGCGGTGCGCGAGGTGACGGCGTCGACCGGATATTTTCACGAGCATGAGATTCCGGTGGCGGTCGAACTGGCGGAGGAGCGGCTGGCCAAAGGCGCGGCGTCAGGATATGAGTTTGTGTTCGCCGAGCAGGACGGACGCGTGGTCGGGTACACCTCGTTCGGGCCGATCCCCTGCACGCGGGGCAGCTTTGACTGGTACTGGCTGGCGGTGCGGCCCGAGTGTCAAGGGGCGGGTCTCGGCCGGCGCCTGCTGCAGGAGGTGGAGGCGCGCGCCCGCGCGATGGGCGGAGCCCGGCTCTACTGCGAGACTTCCGGCCGGCCGCAATACGCTTCGACCCGCGCGTTTTACGAGCGCATGGGGTTCACGCTCTGCGAGGTGCTGGCGGATTATTACGAGCCGGGCGACGGGCGCGCGACCTATGTCAAAGCGCTGTAGGCATCACGCCTCGGGCTTCATGTCGCGCGTCATCAGCGTCTCAACGGCGGTGCGAGCCGAAAAGCCTTCGTAGCACAGCGCGTGGACGATGTCAGTGATCGGCATCTCCACACCGTGCGTCTGGCCAAGCGTGTGAATGACCTTGGCGTTCCAGACGCCCTCGGCCACCATCTTCATGCTGCCGAGGATCGCCTCGATGCTCTCGCCGCGGCCGAGCCGCTCGCCGACCGAGTGGTTGCGGCTGTGGCGGCTGGTGCAGGTCACGATCAGGTCACCGATGCCACTCAGGCCGGAAAAGGTTTCGGGGCGCGCGCCCAGCGCGATACCGAACCGCGTGACCTCGGCCAGACCGCGCGTGATGAGCGCCGCGCGCGTGTTGTCGCCGAAGCCGAGTCCGTCCGACGCGCCGACCGCGATGGCGATCACATTCTTGACGGCGCCGCCGATCTCGACGCCCAGCATGTCGGTAGAGGTGTAGACGCGGAAGAGCGGTCCGCTGAAAAGCTGCTGCACACGCTGCGCGACCGCCTCGTCCTCGGCGGCGGCCACCACAGCGGTCGGGATGCCGCGCGCAACCTCCTCCGCATGGCTGGGGCCCGAGAGCACGGCGATCGCGTCGAGCCCCAGCGTCGCCCGCGCGATCTCGCTCATGCGGCAGTGCGTAGACTCGCAGAGTCCCTTGGTCAGGCTGACGACCAGCGTGCCGGCCGG
>MWDT01000530.1 GCA_002070825.1 Verrucomicrobia bacterium ADurb.Bin122 | reverse complement strand
TGGCTGCGCTCGCTCGCGAGCGGCAAGATGCGGGCGACGCCGAGCTCCGTGGCGTGGCGCACGATGTCGTCCATCACGGAGCCCTTGGGCAACGCTTGCGCGAGCGTGATGGCGCAGGGCAGGGGCGCGCTCTGGCGCGTGGCGCGCACGGCGAGCGTGGCGGCTTGTTTCCGGTTGCCCGTCAGTTCGCACTGCCACTCGGTGCCGTGGCCGTCGAAGGCAACCACCGGATCGCCGAGCCGCGCGCGGTTGACCACGACGAGATGGTGCGACTCCTCGCTGGAGAGGACGATCTCGGTGCTCCCGGCGGCGGGAGGTTGGCAGAAGACGCGGAAGTCGGGCATGGGCGTGTGAGCGCAGAGCTCAGCGAGCGAAGGCTGTAAGTGTCGAGGCTGGAAAACAGTAAGGGCGCTGGTGTGAACCAGCGCCCTTGCCGACTTATCAAACTACGAACTATAAACTGCCAAAAAGAACAGGTAACTGACGCCGAGTAAGACGGTGCACCTGTGCGAACGTTCAAAAGATTTTTAGTGCAAGAATGTGGCAAAATAAGGGCCGTGGAATGGCCCGGAATTTTCGGTGGACAACTCGATAGGCGAAGCTACGTTCCGCGTCTCTTCAGACGTGCGCCCGGATGGCGGAATTGGCAGACGCGCTGGACTCAAAATCCAGTTTCCTTTAAAGAAGTGTGGGTTCGACCCCCACTCCGGGCACCAGAAATCCTACTCGGCAAAGGACTTCGTATCCGAGCGGGCTGGCGTGCGAATCATTTGCCTGAAGGATGCGACCCCGTTTTCCGTGCGCCTTGGCTTTGCCGTGTCGGAGCTTGAGCGACTGGGATAGTTCATAAGTTGCGCTCTTATGGGGCGAGGCGCGGGGCGCTTCCAGAAAAGTGCGTGCCGGGGCCGAAAACGGTCTGGGATATGCATGCTGGTGGCGCATGGATACCATCGAAACCAGCTTCGGGACCGTCTCCGGCATCGCCGATAGGACGACTTACGCGAGTGGCGCCATCAAATCGTGCCGGGTGGCGGTGGAGAATCGGCTGCAATCTCCCGTCGGCACACTCGTGCCTCTTTACCAGATGGCGGCCCTCGGGGAGCGTCAGAAGAAGGACCGGCGGTCGTTGGGCTTTTTCGAGAGCGGCAAAATCAAGAGCGTGGCGCTGGACTGCGCGATGCCGGTGCGCACGCCGCTGGGCGTTTTCAAAGCCGAGGCCGTCAGTTTCTATGAGGATGGAGCCATCAATCGACTCTTTCCTCTGAACGGCCAGATCGACGGTTACTGGTCGGAGCGCAACGAGGGCGCGCTGGCCGAGCGTCTCGATTTCGATCTGCCGGTGGGGCGGTTTAGCGCGAAAATCATCAGCCTGCATTTCTACCCGAGCGGGGCACTGAAGTCGTTGACGCTTTGGCCGGGCGAGCGAATCACGCTCCAGACGCCGCTCGGGCCCATGCGCATCCGGACGGGTTTTTCGCTCTATGAAGATGGCGCAGTGCGCTCCGTGGAGCCGGCGGGAGTCGAGGCGTTGGCCACACCGGTCGGCGTGGTGAAGGCGTTTGACGCGGAGGCGGTGGGCATGAACGCCGATCAGAACTCCGTGCAATTCAGTCCGACCGGGCGGCTGATTTCAGTGAAGACGATCCACACCGGTCTCCGAGTCTTGGTGACCGGGGAGGCGGAGCGGCGCATTGAGCCCTGGGAAACGGCCAGTCTGATCGACGACGTGGGGCGTCGCACGGTGCCGATGCTGATCGAGTTTGGGGAGTGCTCCATCAAGGTCGTGGCGGAGCGCAC
>MWDT01000529.1 GCA_002070825.1 Verrucomicrobia bacterium ADurb.Bin122 | reverse complement strand
TTCATCAGCGGCAGGATCACGACCGGGTACTCGCTGCCCTGCGATTTGTGGATGCTGATGCTGTACGCCAGGGCGAGGTTACCGAAATCGCCGCGCGTAAACGTGTGCTCGTCGCCGTCGAAATCGGCCGTGAGCTCGCCCGCCTCGGCGTCTATGGTTTTCACGGTGCCGATGTCGCCGTTGAAGAGGTTTTTGTCGTAGTCGTTGCGGAGCTGGATGACCTTGTCGCCGGGGCGAAACTCGCCGCCGGCCGTGCGCAGCCCGCGTGCGCGGCCGTTGAGCGCGGACTGGAGCTGCACGTTGAGATTGCCGACGCCGGCCACGCCCTTGTGCATCGGCGCGAGCACCTGCACTTCGTTGATCGGATCGAGCCACGGGCAGTGTTTCGGCAGATGCTCCGTGCAGAGTTGCTGGACCTTGCGCACGCAGTCGTCGGCCGAATCGGCCTGGATAAACGCGAGGTCGCTCCAGCCGGGCAGATCGGCGACGTTGGCGACGACGGGCGGCAGCGAGCCGTCGCCGGCGTTGATCGCGTGCGCGGCGGTCACGATCGGGCTCTGGCCCTGCTGGCGATAGACGACGGCGAGCCGCGTGACGGGCACCTGCTCCGTGGCGATCAGATCTTTCAACACTTGGCCGGCGCCGACGCTGGGCAACTGGTCCGTGTCGCCCACGAGCACCAGGTGGGCGCGCACGGGCACGGCTTGCATGAGCGCGGAGGCGAGGCGCGTGTCGAGCATCGACGACTCGTCCACGATGAGGAAATCGGTGGCGAGCGGCGCGGCCTCGTTGCTGGTGAAGCCGCCCTTGGCGGCGTCGAATTTCAGCAGCCGGTGGATCGTGGAGGCGTAGCCGCCGGTCGTCTCGGCGAGGCGCTGGGCGGCGCGGCCGGTCGGCGCGGCGAGGTGCACGCGGACTTTCTTGGCCTTCAGGATGTCGACGAGCGCGCGCAGGATCGTGGTTTTACCGGTGCCGGGGCCGCCGGTGAGGACGGTGAACTTGTTGGCGAGCGCGCTGCGCAGGGCCACGCGTTGCAACTCGTGAAACTCGAAGCCCGCCTTCTGCTCGGCCCAGGTGACGGCGGCGTCGATCTTGATCGGCGGCAGGCCGCTGGCGGTGCGGTTGAGCCGGTAAACCACCTCGGCGATCTTCTGCTCGGCGCGGTCGAGCACGGGCAACTGCACGGGCGCGGCGGCGGTGTCGGCGGCCTGTCCCTGTGCGAGGTGGCGCACGAGGTGTTTCGCCTCCACGAGCGCGTCGATGCGCGCTTGGAGAAACTCGGACGAGGTTTCGAGGAGGTTGGCCGTGTAGGCGATGAGCTCGCCCTGCGGGTAGGCGGTGTGGCCCTCCTCTTGGAGCGTATCGAGGGCGAAGAGGATGCCGGCGTCGAGGCGCGGCGGGGCGTCGTTGGCGAAGCCGAGGTTGATGGCGATGCGGTCGGCGGTGCGGAAGCCGATGCCGTCGATCTCGCGCGCCACGCGGTACGGCTCGCGCATGAGGATCGGTTTGGCCTCCGCGCCGTAGCGGCCCACGAGTTTCACGCACTGGCTCGGCGAGACGCCGTAGGTCTGGAGGAAAATGTAGAGCTCGCGCTCCACGCGCTTCGAGTCCCACGCCTGCTTGATCGCGGTGGCGCGTTTGGGGCCGATGCCGGGCACGTCGCGCAGTTTCGCCGATTCCTCGCTGAGCACGCGGAAGGTGGCCGTGCCAAAGGCGTCGACGATCTTGTTGGCGTACACCTTGCCGATGCCGGGCACGAGGCCGCTGCCGAGGTATTTGCGGATGCCGTAAACGCTGGCGGGCA
>MWDT01000528.1 GCA_002070825.1 Verrucomicrobia bacterium ADurb.Bin122 | reverse complement strand
GAGCGTTTCACGGCCTTCGTGAAAAACGGTCAGGTCGTGCAGAACGACAACAAGGACGGCGGCACCGGCTCCGACCAGGCGTACAAGTGCGTGCCGTTTTATCTGACCAACCGCGGCTACGGCGTGCTCGTCAACGAGACCGGCCCGGTCTCCTTCGAAGTCGCCTCGGAGCGCACGGCCCGCGTGCAGTTCTCGCTGCCCGGCGAGAGCCTCGAATATTTCCTGATCTTCGGCCCCACGCCGAAGGACATCCTGCGCAACCTCACCCAGCTCACCGGCCGTCCGGCGCTGCCGCCCACGTGGTCGTTTGGCCTGTGGCTGACGACGTCGTTCACCACGAGCTACGACGAGAAGACCTGCATGAGTTTCGTCGAGGGCATGAAGTCGCGCGACCTGCCGCTGCACGTGTTCCATTTCGACTGCTTCTGGATGCGCGAGTTCGACTGGTGCAACTTCGAGTGGGATCCGCGCACGTTCCCGGACCCCGTCGGCATGTTGAAACGTTTCCACGAGCGCGGCCTGAAGGTCTGCGTGTGGATCAACTCCTACATCGGCCAGCGCTCGAAGCTCTTCGAAGAGGGCAAAAAGGGCGGCTACTTCATCAAGAAGACCGATGGCAGCGTCTGGCAGACCGACCTCTGGCAGCCCGGCATGGCGATCGTCGACTTCACCAACCCGGCCGCCAGCGCGTGGTTCGCGAGCAAGCTCGAAGCGCTCATGGACATGGGCGTCGATTGCTTCAAGACCGACTTCGGCGAGCGCATCCCGGTCGAGGGCGTGAAGTACCACGACGGCTCCGACCCGGTCGGCATGCACAATCTCTACTCGGTGCTCTACAACGAGTGCGTGTTCAAGGTGCTCGAGAAGAAACGCGGCAAGGGCGAGGCGACGCTGTTCGCGCGCTCGGCGTACGCGTCGGGTCAGCGTTTCCCGCTGCACTGGGGCGGCGACTGCTGGTCTACGTTTGAAGCGATGGCGGAGTCGCTGCGCGGCGGTCTGTCGCTGTGCCTCTCCGGCTTCGGCTTCTGGAGCCACGACATCGGCGGCTTCGAGGGCACGGGCCCGGCGGCGGTGTACAAACGCTGGGTGGCGTTTGGCCTGCTCTCCTCGCACTCGCGCCTGCACGGCTCCTCGACGTACCGCGTGCCGTGGAATTACGACGACGAGGCCTGCGACGTCGTGCGCTTCTTCACCAAGCTCAAGTGCAGCCTCATGCCGTACCTGTACGGCCAGGCGACGCTGGCGCACCGCGAAGGTCTGCCGGTGATGCGCGCGATGCTGCTGGAGTTCCCCGAGGATCCGGCGAGCGACACGCTCGACCGTCAGTACATGCTCGGCGACTCGTTGCTGGTCGCGCCGGTTTTCACCGACGACGGCTCCGTCAGCTACTACCTGCCGGCAGGCCGCTGGACGCATCTGCTCACCGGCGAGGTGCAGGAAGGCAGCCGCTGGCACCAGGCGCAGCACGGCTACCTCAGCCTGCCGCTCTTCGTGCGGCCCAACACGATCTTCCCGGTCGGCGCGGACAACACCCGCCCGGACTACGACTACACCGTGGGCACGACCTTCCGCGTGTACGAGCTGGCCGACGGCGCGACGATCTCGCGCACGGTGCCGAACCAGAAGGGCGAGGATGCCGTCACGTTGACCGTTTCCCGCAAGGGCGCGAAGATCGAGGCCACGCTGAAGGGCTCGGCCAAGGACATCGCGATCCAGTTCGTCGGCGTGAAGACGCTGACGGGTGTGACCGGCGGCACGGCCACGGCCGACGCTGCGGGCGTGATCGTGCGTCTGGCGGCCACGAC
>MWDT01000527.1 GCA_002070825.1 Verrucomicrobia bacterium ADurb.Bin122 | reverse complement strand
TGCGCGTGCGCCAGGCGCTCTCGCTCGCCATCGACCGCGGGCACCTCTGCCACACCGTGCTGGAGGATAGCCGCCTGCCCGCCCACGCCTTTACGCCGCCCGGCACCGCCGGCTACACCGCGCGCGCCTCCAGCCAGTTCGATCCAGAAAAAGCCCGCCAGCTCCTCGCCGCCGCGGGCTTCCCCGGCGGGCGCGGCTTCCCCGCCCTCGAAGTGCAGCTTAAAAACGACGCCATCCACCGCACCGTCCTCGAAGCCCTCCAGCAGCTCTGGCGCCGCGAGCTCGGCATCCAGATCACCCTCGCCCCGCTGGAGCAAAAGACCTGGGTCGCCAACCAGCAGGCCATGACCTACCAGATCACCAGCTCGCGCTGGATCGGCGACTACGTCGACCCCAACACCTTTCTCGACATGTGGGTGACCGGCGGGGGCAACAACCAGACCGGCTGGAGCCAGCCCGCCTACGACCGCCTCGTCGCCGAATCGGCCCGCACACTCGACGAACCCCGACGCCACGAGCTCCAGCAACAAGCCGAATCGCTCCTGCTCGCCGAGGCGCCCATCGCCCCGATTTTCCACGGCACGCGCGTCTTCCTCAAATACCCCGCCGTGCAAAACTGGGAGCCCACGCTCCTCGGTCTGCACCGCTACCAGTTTATCGAACTCGCCCCGCCCGCCACACGCTGACGCGCCCCGGCCTCAGCCCGACGCCAGCGCACGTTGCAACAACGCCGCCACCGCCGGCGGCAACGCCAGCACGCGCGCCGCTTCCTGCGCCGCCGGGCTCATCTTGCGCCACGTCTTCCGCAGGATCTCCACGTACTTCTCCTCGGAGTAGCCCGCATGCTTCTCCGCAAAGCCCGCGATCTCGTTTTCCAAAAACACCAGGCACGCCGCATCCTCCAGCGCCTGCGTGCCCGGATTGGTTTTGAGCCCGCTCTTCGACACCCACTCGCGCACCGCCTCCGCCTCGCCCGCCTCCACACCCGCCGCGCGGAGCAACTCCACCGCGCGCGCCGCCTGCTTCACATAGAGCGAGCGACGCCACGCGAGATAGCCCGGCTTATCCTGCGGGAAACTCGTCCGCGGCACGCTCCACCGTTCCAGGTGCTGACAACGCGCCGCCAACCGCAGGATCGGCGACGCCGCTGGATCGAGCTTCACCACCCACGCCTCCATCCGGTCGGCGTACACGAGCTCAGCCGCCGCGCCATCAGGCGTGCGGATAGGGTCCGCCGAATGGGCGGCATTGATCGACTCACGAGCGCGTGCATAAACATCCATGGCGCGTAGGGAACCCACCCGCGCCCCGCCGGCAAGTCCCCCGTCCTCATTCCGCCAAAACGCCGCCGGCCCACCCCGCAGAAGAATCCGCAGGGGCACCTCCCTTTCCCGGTTTCGCAGGTTCGAAGTAGCGCAGGCTTCCAGCCTGCACTCCGGAGCAGACTGGAAGTCTGCGCTACGACGGCCCACCACGCGCCCCATCAACACACACCCAGTGTTACCCATGTCTTGAAACTAGAGTGTTACCCATGTCCTGACCGCACCCTTTTTCACCCTTCACTTTTCGGCCTTCACTCTTCAGCCTGTTGCCAGCCCCAGCATGCCCCAGCCCACGCGAATTCGACCTTCCTTGCCCGCGTCCCGACCATGGACGATTCAAGGCCGGCGCCAGTGAGTCTTTACACGGCGCTTTTTCGCCCTGCTAAAGACTCACCCAACAAACCCCACTCTTGAAAACCATGATCTTACGACGCCAAAAACTGCGTTTTTTTACAAATGGCAAAGACTCACTCAGTGAGTCCTAATA
>MWDT01000526.1 GCA_002070825.1 Verrucomicrobia bacterium ADurb.Bin122 | reverse complement strand
GTTGAACTGGCGGTATGCCACGAAGCGCTTTGACGTGACAAAAAAGATCCCGGCGCAGACTTGGGCCGCGCTCGAACAGGCGCTCCTGTTGACGCCGTCGGCCTTCGGTTTGGAGCCGTGGCAGTTTATCGTGGTGCAGGACCCCGCGCTGCGCGCGCAATTGTGTGCGGCTTCATGGGGGCAGACGCAGCCGATCGAGTGCTCGCATTTCGTGGTGTTTGCCCTGCGTAAGAATCTGGGGACGGACCAGGTGGAGCGGCATTTCGACCGACTCGTCGAGGTGCGTGGCGGCAACAAATCGCAGCTTCAGGGGCTGCACGATGTGGTGATGACGAGCGTGGAGCAGGCGCGGTCTGCGGGGTTTCTCGACGTGTGGCAGGGGCGTCAGCTCTACATCGCGCTGGGGCAGTTTCTGACGGCGGCGGCGTTGCTCGGAGTCGATGCGTGCCCGATGGAGGGGCTGGAACCGGCGCGCTACGACGAGATTCTGAACCTCGCGCCGCAGGGGCTCACCACGCTTTGTGCGTGCGCAGCCGGCTATCGATCCACCGAGGACAAGACGGCCGCGCTGGCGAAGGTGCGTTTCCCGGCCTCCGAGGTCATCGTGCATTTGTGATCGGGGCGCGCGGCGTGACGGCGCCGGGGCAATTTGGCGGTTGCGGCGCGCGGGCGCACGGTGCGTTTTTATCGGCATGGAAACGCCGCAAGCCGTCTGCCCGTCCGTCGAGCGCCTCGCCCGGCAGATCGAGTTCATCGTCGAGGTGGACAAGTTGAAGGAGATTTTCCGGCAGACGATCCTCACGCAGAGCCGTCGCGCGGAAAACGACGCCGAGCATTCCTGGCACCTTTGTCTGTGCGTGATCGTGCTCGCGGAGCACGCGAACAGTGCGACGCTCGATGTGCTGCGCGTGCTGAAGATGGTGATCCTCCACGATCTCGTGGAGATCGATGCGGGTGACACGTTCGCCTACGATGCGGCGGGGATTGCGGGGCAACACGAGCGCGAGGTGAGGGCGGCCGCGCGCATCTTCGGGTTGCTGCCGGAGGACCAGGCCGCGGAGTTTCGTACGCTGTGGGACGAGTTTGAGGCCAAACAGACGCCTGAGGCGAAGTTTGCCGCCGCGGTGGACCGGCTCCAGCCGATGTTGCTCAACGCCCGTACGCAGGGCCACGCGTGGCGCGAGCATGGCGTGACGTTCCCAAAGGTGATGGCTCGCAACCAGCAGATCGGCGAGGGCTCCACGGCGCTCTGGCACTATACGACGGCGATGATCGAGGCTGCGGTGCGCGCGGGGCATCTCGCGCCTTGAGTGCGCGTCGCGCCAAGGCGGGGGACGGCGCGCATGGGCCTTTACTCGCCGCAGCGCGGGTGTGCTCCGAAGACCGGGATGTTTTCGAAATGTCGCACCTCGGGCTCGCCGGGCTGGCCGGGCGCGGGCCACGCGATTTCGACGGCATCGCAACGCACGGTGCGCGGGCGACGCTGGGGCCGCAGGCCGGCGAGGTACGCATCGGCGGCGCGGCGCAGCACGCGGCGTTTCCGTGCGTCGATCGCGTCGTAGCCTTGCACGAGGGCGGAGGCGGCGCGCGTTTTCACTTCGACAAAGACGAGCACCTCGCCGTCGAGGCAGACGAGATCGAGCTCGTCGCGCCGGTCGCGCGGGCTGCGCCAGTTGCGCGCGAGGATACGGAAGCTTTTCCGACGCTTGAGCCAGCGCGCGGCCAGGCGTTCGCCGCGAGCGCCGAGCGAATCGGTGCCACGGAGACGGCGCCACCAGGATAGCAGGAACGAGGTCATGGGGAGGGCTGGCCGG
>MWDT01000525.1 GCA_002070825.1 Verrucomicrobia bacterium ADurb.Bin122 | reverse complement strand
CCCCCGATCTACCAGGCGCTGACCGTCGAATTCGCCGTCGCCGGCAAAAAGGAAACGCTCACCCTTGAGGTCGAGCAGCACCTCGGTGGCGGCGTCGCCCGCACCATCGCCATGTCCTCCTCCGAGGGCCTCGTGCGCGGCATGGAGGTCGTCGATACCGGCGCCCCCATTTCCGTCCCCGTCGGCGACGGCGTCCTCGGCCGCATCTTCAACGTCACCGGCGATCCCGTGGACGGCAAAGGCCCCGTCAAATTCGAGAAGAAGTACCCGATTCACCGCCCATCGCCCGCGCTCGTCGAGCAGGACACCAAGGCGCAGATCCTCGAGACCGGCATCAAGGTCATCGACCTCATCTGCCCGTTCCTCCGCGGTGGCAAGGCCGGCACCTTCGGCGGCGCCGGCGTCGGCAAGACCGTCGTCATTCTCGAACTCATCAACAACATCGCCAAGGCCCACGGCGGCTACTCCGTGTTTGCCGGTGTCGGCGAGCGCTCCCGCGAGGGCAACGATCTCTACCACGAGATGACCGATGCAGGCGTCATCAACAAGGACGACCTCACCAAATCCAAGGTCGCGCTCGTGTACGGCCAGATGAACGAGCCCCCGGGCGCCCGTATGCGCGTCGCCCTCTCCGCGCTCGCGATGACCGAGTATTTCCGCGACGAGAAAAACCAGGACGTGCTGCTCTTCATCGACAACATTTTCCGTTTCTCGCAGGCCGGCTCGGAGGTGTCCGCGCTGCTCGGCCGCTCTCCCTCCGCCGTCGGTTACCAGCCCACGCTCTCCAACGAAATGGGTGTGCTCCAGGAGCGCATCACCTCCACGAAGAAGGGCTCCATCACCTCCGTGCAGGCCGTGTACGTGCCCGCGGACGATCTCACCGATCCGGCCCCGGCCAACACCTTCGCCCACTTGGATTCGACCGTGGTGCTTGAGCGCTCCATCGCCGACCTCGGCATCTACCCCGCCGTCGATCCGCTCGCTTCCGTTTCCAAGGCCCTCGCACCCGACATCGTCGGCGAGGAGCACTACCAGGTCGCCCGCGAAGTCCAGCGCGTGCTTCAGCGTTACAAGGACCTCCAGGACATCATCGCCATTCTCGGCCTCGATGAACTCTCGCCCGAGGACAAGCTCACCGTCTTCCGCGCCCGCAAGATCCAGCGCTTCCTCTCGCAACCCGTCCACGTGGCCGAGGTCTTCTCCGGCATCCCGGGCGTGTACGTCCCCGTCAAGGAGACCGTGCGCGGCTTCAAGGCCATCCTCAACGGCGAGCTCGACGACGTCGCCGAGGGCGACTTCTACATGAAGGGCACCATCGACAGCGTCCGCGCCGCCGCGGGTAAGAAGTAAACCGCCATGCCTCTCACGCTCGAAATCGTCACGCCGGAAGCCCGCGTTTACCACGACACGGTCGAGTCGGTCGTCATCCCGACGGTCGAAGGCGAGATTGGCATCCTGCCCGGCCACATCCCCCTGCTCACCCAGGTGGAGAATGGCGAGCTGCGCGTGACCAAGGGCGACCAGACCACGCTGCTCGCCGTGGGCGGCGGCTTCGTCCAGGTCGAGGGCGACCGCGTCGCCGTGCTCGCCGAGCACGCCATCCGCGAAGAGCAGATCGACGCCAGCGCGGTGGAGAAAGCCATCGCGCGCGCCGAGGAGGCCCTGCGCAACAAGGACAATCTCGACGCCAGCGAGGTCGAGCGCCTCGAAAGCGTCATGCGTTTCTCCGTCGCCCAGCTCAGCCTCAAGGCCCGCCGCCACTGAGACCGCGCCAACCGCGTTTTTCGAAGCCCGGGTTCTCGCCCGGGCTTTTTTGCG
>MWDT01000524.1 GCA_002070825.1 Verrucomicrobia bacterium ADurb.Bin122 | reverse complement strand
GCCCCAGGGGCGCTGACCGTCGAGGTACTGGGCGCCCTTGAACTTGTCGGCGTATTCCTTGATGCGGCCGCGCTTGATGTTCTTCAGCTCCATCACGAACGCGAGCTTCTCGGCGTTGATGCCGGCCGGATCGTAGATGGTGCCATTGGAGTCGGAGAGGGTGACGACCTTGCCGCCGAGCTGGTTGAGTTTCTCAACCGTGTACTGGGCGACGTTGCCGGAGCCGGACACCGCGCAGATCTTTCCGCGGAAATCCTCGCCGCGGGTCTTGAGCATCTCCTGCGCGAAATAGACGTTGCCGTAGCCGGTGGCCTCCGGGCGGATGAGCGAGCCGCCCCACTTCAGGCCCTTGCCGGTGAGCACGCCCGTGAACTCGTTGCGCACGCGCTTGTACTGGCCAAACATGTAACCGATTTCGCGGCCGCCCACGCCGATGTCACCGGCGGGCACGTCGCAGTCGGCGCCGATGTGGCGCGAGAGCTCGAGCATGAAGCTCTGGCAGAAACGCATGACTTCGGCGTCGCTCTTGCCCTTCGGGTCAAAGTCGGAGCCGCCCTTGCCGCCGCCCATCGGGAGCGTGGTGAGCGAGTTTTTGAAGATCTGCTCGAAGCCGAGGAACTTCAGGATGCCGATATTGACGCTGGGGTGGAAGCGGATGCCGCCCTTGTACGGGCCGATGGCGCTGTTGAATTGGACGCGGAAACCACGGTTCACCTGCACCCGACCTTTATCGTCGGTCCAGGCCACGCGGAACATGATCTGGCGCTCCGGTTCGACGACGCGCTCAAGGATGCGGTGATCCTTGTACTTCTTGTGACGCTCGACCACGGGGCCCAGCGTTTCGAGCACTTCACGTGCGGCTTGGAGGAACTCAGGCTCGCCGGCATTGCGGCGCGCCATGACTTCGAGAACTTCTGCAATGTATTCGTTCATATGTTTTTGAGTAGAGCGTATCTCTCATTAGCCATTGCGCAGGCCCAGTTCCAAAGTAGGAGGAGGCCGTCTTACCCGGCGGGGTTTGGGGGTGCCGGACAAGTTCGCGATGGCGGCGCGACCTTTGCCCCACACCCGTCCCGCGACAAGGGAAAACCCGGCGAAAAATCATCTGCGGCGAATAAACTCCCCAATCGCCGCGCGCCTGTCCATGGTCCGCGACATGGCGCTCATTGGCCAACGTAACACGCTTACCATCGTCCGCGCCTCCGTGCCCGGACTCTATCTCGACGGCGGCGCGCATGGCGACATCCTGCTCCCCGGCCGCTACATCCCGGCCGGCGCCCTCCCGGGCCACAAGATCGACGTCTTCGTCTATCGCGACTCCGAGGACCGCATCGTCGCCACCACCGAGACGCCCTACGCCGAGGTCGGCCAGTTCGCCTTCCTCCGCGCCGTCGGCAGCAACCCGCGCATCGGCGTCTTCCTCGACTGGGGCCTCGAAAAAGATCTGCTCCTGCCCCCGCGCGAACTCGCCGACCCGATCAACCAAGGCGACTGGGTCGTCGTGTACGTTTACCGCGACGAATCCACCGACCGCGTCGTCGCCAGTGCCCGCCTCAAACGCTGGCTCGACCGCACCCCCGCCGACTACACCGTCGGCCAGAAGGTGAAACTGCTCATCGTGCGCCAAACGCCCCTCGGCTTCCTCGCCGTCGTCAACCACGCGCACACCGGCCTCCTTTATCGTGGCGAACTCGCCGCACCGCTCACCGTCGGCCAGTCGCTCGACGGCTTCGTACGCAGCGTCCGCCCCGACGGCAAACTCGACCTCGGGCTCGACCCCGCCGGCTTCCGCCGCATCGCCCCGCTCGCCGACCAGATCGTCGA
>MWDT01000523.1 GCA_002070825.1 Verrucomicrobia bacterium ADurb.Bin122 | reverse complement strand
TGGTGCCGAATTTCTCGATGGTGGCGCGCTGGACGGGGAACCAGGCCTGATGGGCGACGAGTGCGGGGAACCACGGGCAGGGCTCGGCGAGCGTGAGCTCAAGGGTGTGGGCATCGAGTGCGCGGGCGCCGAGGGCGGAGGGATCGGCGAGCTGGCCGGAGTTGTACTCGCGGGCGTTTTTCAGAGGGAAAAGCACGTAGGCGTACTCGGAGGCGAGGGCCGGCGAGAGGACGCGGCGGAAGGAGTACACGAAATCGTCGGCGGTGAGCGGGGAGCCGTCGGACCATTTGCCCTCGGGGCGGAGGTGAAAGGTCCACACGAGGCCGTCGGGTGAGTGTTGCCAGTGCGAGGCTGCACCGGGCACGGCCTGGGCGGTGCGCTCGTCGAGGTCGGTGAGCCCCTGAAAGAGCGCGACGAGGATATTCATGTCGGTAAACGCGGTGACGATCTGCGGGTCGAGATCGGCGGGCTCGGCGCCGTTGCCCAGGATCAGCGTGCCGGTGCGGATGCCGGCCTCGGCGGGCGTCTCGCGGCGCGTACAGCCGGCGAGTGCGAGGAGGGTGACGGCGAAAAACGTGCGGAGAGTGGCGGAGGTGCGCATGCCGCGGGAGAGACTGGGGCAGCGTGGCGCCGGCGCCAAGAGGCATGATTGAGGCCGGTGGCGTTTCTTGGATTGCGGCTTTTTTTCGGGGCGAATCTAAGAAGACGCGATGTGGCGCGTTTAACCCAGCGACAATGATGTCATCCCAAGACCAATCCCAAAGGGAGGCTCCATCGCATGAAAACGCAGGGTTCATGGAAACCACTTTCGCGCAGCACCAGCCTGCGCTCGTCCGCTACGCCACGCGCCTGCTGGGCGACACCGAGCGCGCACGCGACGTCGTGCAGGACACGTTTGTGCGGCTCATGGCGCAGCCGCCGGCCTCGGTCGACGGGCACGTGGTCGAGTGGCTGTTCACCGTCTGCCGCCGGCGCACGCTCGATGTGCTGCGAAAGGAGGGCCGCATGAAACGCTTCGAAGAAGGCCAGCTGGAGCGGGTGCACGCGGAGGAGGCGCGGCCCGGCCGGGCGATGGAGGCGGGCGAGACGCACGCGCAACTGCTGCGGCTGATCGACCGGCTGCCGACGAACCAGCAGGAGGTGATCCGGCTGAAGTTTCAGAATGGTTTTAGCTATAAAGAAATCAGCCGCATCACGGAGCTCTCCGTGGGCAACGTGGGCTTCTTGATTCACACCGCCGTGCAGCGGCTCCGCCAGGAATGGGCGGCCGCCGGCGAATAACCCAGAGGACGAGGACAAAACGATGAACCGAATTTCAAAAGACGATCCGCGAGTGACCGCATATGCGCTGGGCGAGCTGGAGGGCGACGAGCTCGCGCTCGTGGCCGCGGCGGTGCAGGCCGACCCGGAGTTGCAGGCCGTGGTGGCGGAGGTCCGCGCGACGGCGGGCGCGCTGGAGCAGGCATTGGCCGGCGAACCGGCGCCCGGTGTGGCGGCGAAGGCACCGGCTGCGCCTGCCAAGAAGCCCGCGAAGAAACCGGGCCGGCTGCTGGCGTTTCCGCAGCTCTACTACGTGATCGGCGGCGCGGCGGCGGCGTGTTTCACGTTTCTCGTGGTGCTCCAAGAGCCGTTGCCCAAACAGGCGGCACCCGCGCCGGTGGCGTCGCTCGCCCAGGAAAAGCAGTACGTGGAGATGTCGCTCGGCGCGCCGAAGGAGGCGGCGGAGGAGGACGTCGAGGCGAGCGCGGATGCGCTCTCAATGCCGGCCATGGGCGCCGTGGCGCCGGCGCCTCGGGCTGCGGGGGGGATGGCGATGCCGCAGAAATCAGAT
>MWDT01000522.1 GCA_002070825.1 Verrucomicrobia bacterium ADurb.Bin122 | reverse complement strand
GCCGGCTCAGGCGAGCAGGGGAGGCTGGTCGGGCGCCGGTGGCTCCAGTGGCGTGGCTGGTGGCGTGGCACGGTGGAACCACCAGAGTGTGACGAGCAGGAGAATGGCTCCGCCAAGGGTGATGGCCCACGGCTGGTGCACGGGTTGCTCGGTGTGGCCGGTCAGCCCGGGAATATCGATTGGCGAGTGCCGGCAGGCGAGGGCGAGGGCGTTGTTGACCGCATGTCCGAGGATACACGGGATCAGCGAGCGGGTGCGCACGTACCACCAGCCGAAGAGTACGCCGAGGGCGAGTGGGCCGATGAATTGCCAGGGGTTGGCGTGGACGAGGGCGAAGAGCAGTGCGCTGGTGCCGATGGCGGCGGGGGCGCGCATGCGGCTGAGGAGTCCGCGCAGGATAAGGCCTCGGAAGAGAATCTCCTCGGTGATCGGCGCGAAGACGACGACGAGGATGGCGGAGAGGGCGGGGTGGTCGGCGTTGTTGAGGATGCTGCGCATGATCGCCATGATCGATTCCGGGATTGGAAGGATCATGGTGAACAGGTTTCCCGCTTCGGAGAGCACGGCACCGAGCCCCACGGTCGAGAGGATCACGGCGGCGGTGCTGGATGCGCCGAGGGGCGCACCGGGAAGCGAGGCGCGCCAGGACTCGCGGTTGGCGGAGGCGCCCCATGCCAGGATGGTGGCAAATGCGAGTGAGTTGGCCACCAAGGTGACGATGGGAGTGGCGGCCGCGGTCGTGGAGGCTTTGCCGTGCATGAGAGCGATGGCGAGGCTGACGAGCGATCCGCATACGACTTGGATGCCGAGGAAGGTCATCGTCATCAGGATGGCGTAGCCGAGGTTGGGGCCGGGGCGTGTGGCTGGGGGCATGGTGGTGATTGGGAGGCAAACCTCGCCGGCCGCCTAGCTCAAGGCGGTTTATGCGATGAGGCGATGTGGTGTTTGACGAGCTTCGCCGGGCCGTGCCAACGTCGCTCCATGCCGACAGCCCTCGCCATTTCTGGAAGTCCTCGTCTCAACGGTAACACGGAACAGCTACTGCGCCGCTGCCTCGATCGCCTGGCGACCCAGGGGATCCCGGGCGAATTGATCACGCTGGCGGGAAAGACGATTCATGGTTGCGGGGCGTGCGGTGGCTGCCGGGAGTCGAAGGACTCGACGTGTCCCGGGCAGAGCGGCGACGACTTCGAGGCGATTTTCCAAGCGATGCTGCGTGCCGACATCATCGTGGTGGGCTCGCCGGTGTACTTTGGCTCGGCGACCCCGGAGATGATGGCGCTGCTCGATCGCGCGGGTTATGTGGCTGGCTCGAACGGAAAGCTGTTTTCGCGCAAGATTGGCGGCCCGATCGCGGTCGCGCGGCGCGCGGGGCATAATTTCACCTACGCGCAGTTGTTGATGTGGTATATGATCAACGACATGGTGGTGCCGGGTTCGACGTATTGGAATGTGGCGCTCGCCCGCGAGCCGGGCGCGGTGGCGCAGGATGCCGAGGGGCTGGCGACGGTGGACCGCTTCGCCGATAATCTGGCTTGGCTGGCCAAGCGCCTGAGTTGAGCCGGGCAGGAGGCGCGTTTTGTCATGCCCTATACGATCACGCCTACCGAAGGCTTCGTCCATATTGCCTGGCACGGGGTCATTACCGTGCAGGATCTTATCCAGATCGCGCCGGACCTCGCGCAGATGGGGCAACGCCTAGGGCGCGTGCCGTCGGTGTTGCACACGTTCGATGGGGTGGAGGAAATCGATATGGAGCCCTTGATTGCTTATCGTCAGTCTCTGAGGCGCAATGATATGCGGCTGCCAAATCGCACCAAGGTCGCGAGCGTGGC
>MWDT01000521.1 GCA_002070825.1 Verrucomicrobia bacterium ADurb.Bin122 | reverse complement strand
CGGCCCGTACAAGGATTTCGCCGACTTCATGGTGCGCGTCGATCTGCGCTCGATCAACAAGCGCGTGCTGGAGTGCCTCGTGCTCACCGGCGCGTTCGACTTTGCCGGCGTGGCGCGCGAGGAGCTCTACGGCCAGATCGACGCCGCGCTCGCCGCGATGGGCGAACTCGTCCGCAAGTACCCCGCGCTGCGCCAGACCGAGGCGCCCGTGGCCGCCGAGGCCGCGCCCGCCGAGACGATGCTCTTCGACATGGGGATGACGGCGCAGGAGCCGCCACCGCGCGAGCAGCTCGCCACCGAGTTTGCCCAGTTCATGCGCGTGAGCAGCACGCGCAAATTGCCCGTCGCCGAGACGGCGGCCCCCGAGGCCACGGCCGATCATGGCCTGCTCGATCTCGGCGGTTCGGCGGCGACCACCGCAGTCAAAGCCAAACCCACCGCCACCTCGAAGGGCGACGCGCGCGTCGTCAGCGAGTCCAACCGTCTCCAGTACGAGAAGGAGTTTCTGGGCTTCTACGTCTCCGGGCATCCGATGGACGCCTACGTGGGACTCGCCGAAGCGATCGATACCTACCTGCCGGAGGATCTGCTCAAGCAGGGCGACCGCGTGGAGTTTCGCCTCTGCGGCATCGCGAGCGGCATCCAGAAACGCTACGCGAAAAAGGACAACCGGCTGTGGTCGCCGTTCACACTCTCGACGCGCCGCGCGGCGGTCGCGCTCAACATGTTTGCCGATGCCTACGAGAGCTACGGCAAGCACCTCGTGGAAAACGCGCCGGTGCTCGTGCAGGGCAACATCATCAACGGCAACGACGGCCCGCGCATCAACGTGAAGGAGTGCTACCCGCTCGACGGCATGGTCGCCAGCCTCGTGAAGAAAGTCACCTGGCTGCTCCAGCCGGACCACCCGCAGTTGAGCGCGTGGCTGCACCAGTTGCGGCAGACGCTCGACAAGGCCGTGGGCGACACGAAGGTCGAGCTCGCCTTCGTGATGGACGGACGCGTGGCGCCGCTCGCCGAGGTCAGTGGCGCGCTCAACTGGAAGGTCTTTGGCAAGGCGTTTCAGGAGCTGCGCAAACACCCGGCCGTCTCCGGCGTGCTCGTCGAGACCCGCCGCCTTGAGCTGAAGGAAACCCGCAAGTGGGGCAAACGCAGCTGAGGCGCGCGGCTCCGATCATTTTTCATGTCACCACAAACCACCCTCAATCGTGCGGCAGCGGTCCTGCGGCGCGTCACGCCCAGTCTGCCGGCGGATGCCGCCCTGCGGACCGAGCTGGCGGCGCATCGCCAATACTCGCCTGCCGAGCGCCGGGCGGTCGTCCGCGCGGTATTCTCATTTTACCGCTGGAATATGTGGCTGGATGAGCGCGCCTCGTTGCAGTCGCAACTGGAGGCGGCGCTGACGTTGCAGGCGCGTTTCGACAAATCGCCGACGAACATCAAGGCCGAGGCCCTCGCCGCCCGCGCCGTGCCCGCGTGGTTGAAGGATGAGCTGGCGCTCACGCCCGACTACCTGCGCCAGTTGCAGCGCGATCCGGCTCTCTGGCTTCGCACCCGGCTTGGACGCACGGCTGGCGTGGCCACGACGCTGCGCGACTGCGTGCCGGCGGGCGAGGTGCTCGGGCAGACGTTGCCCGAGGCGCTGCGCTATACCGGGCCGCGCGACTTGTTTCTCACGGAGCCGTTCCAGAAAGGACTTTTCGAGATTCAGGATCTGGGCTCGCAACTCGTCGGACGTGCGTGCGCGCCGGAGCCGGGTCAGACCTGGTGGGATGCGTGCGCGGGGGAGGGCGGCAAATCGCTGCACCTCGCCGATCTCATGCAAGGCCGCGGGCTGCTC
>MWDT01000520.1 GCA_002070825.1 Verrucomicrobia bacterium ADurb.Bin122 | reverse complement strand
CCCGGCATCTACACCGCGCAACTCACCGGCGTGGGCGCCACCACCGGCATCGGCCTCGTCGAAATCTACGAAGCCCCCTGATTCGCCCTCCGGCATCTTTCACTTTTCCCCCTTCCCTCTTCACTCTTCCCTCCCTCTTCCGCTTTTCTTGATCTGCATCAAGGCGGGCGCGGGCGCGCTCTGACATGCTCGCGCCCATGTTTTGCTACCAATGTGAACAAACCGTGAAGATGACCGGCTGCACCACTTTCGGCGCGTGCGGCAAAGATCCCGAGACCGCCGCTCTCCAGGATCTGCTCCTCCACGCCTGCCGCGGCATCTCCGCCTTCGCCCACCGCACCCGCGCGCGCGGCGCCCACAGCCCCGCCGTCGATCGCTTCGTGATGGACGCGCTCTTCACGACCGTCACCAACGTCAACTTCGACCCCGAGCGCCTCCAGAAACAGCTCGTCGACGCCGGCGCCATGCTGCGCCAGGCCCGCGATCTCTACCTCGACACCTGCGCCATCGCCGCCGCAGCCCCCGAGGCCCTCAACGGCGCCACCTGCTGGACTCCTGCCGCGACCACCGCCGAGTCCGTCGCCGCCGGCCGTCGCGTGGGCTTGCGCGAGCGTTTCCGCACCGTCGAGGCCGATGTCGCCAGCCTCCAGGAAATCCTCACCTACGGGCTCAAGGGCATGGCCGCCTACGCGCACCACGCCGCCGTGCTCGGCAGCGAGTCCGAGAGCTTCTACGCGTTCATGCACGAGGCGCTCGCCGCCCTCGAAAACCGACTCGCCGAGCCCGATGCGCTCCTCGCGCTCTGTCTGCGCTGCGGCGCCGTCAACCTCGAGGTCATGGCCCTGCTCGACGAGGCCCATCGCCGCCGCTTCGGTTCGCCCGAGCCCACCTCCGTCCGCGTCGAGCCCATCCCCGGCAAGTGCATCCTCGTCTCGGGACACGATCTCCACGACCTCGAAGCCCTCCTGCAACAGACCGAGGGCAAGGGCATCCACATCTACACGCACGGCGAGATGCTGCCCGCCCACGGCTACCCGCGCCTCAAGCGTTTCCCGCACCTCGTCGGCAACTACGGCGGCGCCTGGCAGGACCAGCGCAGCGAGTTCGCCGCGTTTCCCGGCGCGATTTTGATGACGACCAACTGCATCCAGAAACCGGTCGAGAGCTACACGCGCCGCATCTTCACCAGCGGCGTCGTCGCCTGGCCCGGCGTCGTCCACGTGAGCGCCACCGACTTCTCGCCCGTCATCGAGGCCGCGCTCGCCGCGCCGGGCTTCGCGACCGCCGGCCCCGACCACCGCATCACCGTCGGCTTTGCCCACGAAGCCATCCTCGCCAACGCCGGCAAGGTCGTCGACGCCGTGAAGGCCGGGCAGCTCAAACACTTCTTCCTCATCGGCGGCTGCGACGGCGCCAAGGCCGGCCGCAACTACTACACCGAGTTTGCCACCTCCGTCCCCGACGACTGCGCCGTGCTCACCCTCGGCTGCGCCAAGTACCGGTTCAACAAACTCGAGTTTGGCGACATCGGCGGCCTGCCGCGCCTGCTCGACTGCGGCCAGTGCAACGACGCCTACTCGGCCATCAAGGTCGCCGGCGCGCTCGCGCAGGCCTTCGGCTGCGGCATCAACGAGCTCCCGCTCTCGCTCGTCATCTCGTGGTTCGAGCAAAAAGCCGTCGCCGTGCTGCTCACGCTCCTGCACCTCGGCGTGCGCAACATCCGCCTCGGCCCCGATCTGCCCGCCTTCGTCTCGCCCGGCGTGCTCGGCATCCTCGTCGAGCGCTTCGGCCTCCAGGGCATCACGACCGCCGAGGCCGACCTCCAGGCCTGCCTCGCCAAGTAAAC
>MWDT01000519.1 GCA_002070825.1 Verrucomicrobia bacterium ADurb.Bin122 | reverse complement strand
CGCCCAACTGCAACACGCCGGCCTCGTCAAAATAGGCCACCAGATCGAGCGGGCTGGCCGGCTCGAAATCGGGGTCGATCAGCTCGGGCACAACGCCTGGCATCGCCACCGACGGCAAGGGTTTGAAGCCCTCCGCCATCTCGGCGAGGTGCGAGCCGAAATAGTTGAAACCGACCTGAGCGTCGCACGCGAATGCCGCGGGCTCCGCACGTTTCAGATAGCCGTAGGCGTGACCGCTGGCCGGCCCGAAATAATCGCGCATCCACGGCAGAATCTGCACGCGCGCCTGCTCCACCGACTCGGCTGGCACGAGCGGCATCGGGCACACGGAGGTGAACCAGCCCAGGCTCCGGCTCGTGTCGAACGCCGGCAACAGCGCGTCGCGCCCATGGCTCTCCAGCGCAACAAAGATCGGTGTCCGCTGCCCGGATGCGTGCAACGCGCGGGCGAGCGCCGAGAGGATCTCGGCGGCGGCCGATTGCGACGCATCTGAGAATCCCTCCAAGCGCCGGGACTCGAACACGCGTTCTGCGGCGCGGTCGCGTTGCCCGGCGATCAGCGCCTGCAACTTGCCCGTAGGCGTCGCGGCGACCGTCTTCCAGAACTGGCGATCCTCCTGCGTCGGAAACGCGCCGGACTGGACCCGTTTCTCGACTTCGACGGCCCGCGTCGCGATGCCGAGGGGCTCGGGCTCCGCTTCACCCGACGCACAGAAGCGCCGCAGATCCTCGCGCAGGATACCCAGCGAGAGCGCGTCGAGCACGAGGTGATGCCCGGCGAGTACGAGGAAACGTTTGCCCGACTGCTCTGCGAGGGCCGCGCCAAACGTCCGGCCCACCGCAGGATCAAGACCAACGGCGATCTGCTTGAAACTCTCGCGCACCAACGTCGGCAGCGTCACGCCGGCGTCGAAGGCGCACGTCTTGAGCGCGAGCCACTGCGGCTCGGCGAGGACCACGGCGCCAGCCGGCGAGAAAGCCAGGCGGAGCGCCTCGAAGCGGGCCGGCAAGCCGCGCAGCCACGCCTCGATCTTCGCCTGCGACACTTCGGGCCCGAGCTCCAGCGGCAGGAGCATATGGAACGACTTCCAGTGCTCCGGATGCCCGGCGATGAGCTCGGCTTGCAGCGGCAACAAAGGCAGCGTTTGCCCCGGCGCCGGTGCGGCAAAGTCGGCACCGGCGGTTGCGCTCGCCGGCGCATCCGTCTTCAGGAGACGGCCGAGATCGGCAAACGTGGGAGTGCGGAAAAAATCCGCCGCGCCAAGCGTCTTGATGCCGTTTCGATGGAGAATGCCGGTGATCTGGATGGCCTTGATCGAGTCGCCACCGGACCGGAAGAACTCGCTGTCTGCGCCGGGCTCGGCGCGCAGAATCTCGTGCCACGCCTCCGCCAGCACCTGCGTCCGGTCACGTGGGGCCGCCGCGCCGCACGCGTCGGACAGGAACCGGCTCAACTCCGCAAGCAACGCGTCGCCGTCCGCGATGAAAAGCGCGTCGTACTCCAGCACGAGCCGCGAGGTCGCGCCCGTCTCGAGGGTGAAGCTGGCGGAGAGCTTGCTGGCCTTGAGCCGCATTTCCACGGTCCGCACGGAAAGGCCCGGCTCGTCGATTTCGGCGACTCGCGAGTGCGTCGCCAGCACGTCGGCCGCGACGCGGTCGACGCAGTGGCGGCTGTGCGCCAGCGCCTCCTTGAACTGCTGCGCGGTCTCGCCGACCAGAACCGGAGCGGACGCACCCTCGCGCTCGGGCAGGCGTAGGGCGACCGCGTTGACATAGAAGCCCGCCGACTCGAACTCCTCGGGCGTCTCGCGCAGACCGACGGGCAGTCCGATCAACAACTCGGAGCGC
>MWDT01000518.1 GCA_002070825.1 Verrucomicrobia bacterium ADurb.Bin122 | reverse complement strand
GAGCGGCGGAAGCTCGGGAAACGGCTGGGCGGCTGCGCGCAGTTGCGGGAGCAGCGTTTGGAATGCAGTCAGTTCGTCGGCAGCCAGCGCCGTGGCTGCCGACGCGGCCTGCCCGGCGAGCGTGGACAGCGCGACGTCGTTGTCGGCAGCCGGTTTCGGCTCGGTGGTTTGGGGCGCATCCGAGGTGGCGGAGTAGCTCAGGGCTGCCTGGGCGTCGATCAGCAGGGCGCCCTGCGTGACGACTTTTTCTCCGGCGCGCAGGCCGTCGAGCACTTCGAGCACGCTGTCGCCCGCACGACCGAGGCGCACGGGCCGGGCTTCGTAGGTGCCGGTGGCGCGTTCGACGTAAACGGTGTCGCCCGCGCCCGAGCGCAGCACGGCGCTGCGGGGCACGGCCAGCGCCTCGGGCGCGTCGAGTTGCACGCGGCCTTCGGCATAGACGCGGTGAGGCAGCTCGCGCCGCGCGTCGGGTCCCGCCGGCGGATTGGGCAACTCCACACGCACGCGGGCGAAACGGTTGGCTGCGTCGAGATTCGGGTCGATGAAGCGGATCGGCGCGGTGAACGTTTTGCCTGGGGCGGCCTTGGTGGTGACGGTCACCGTCTGTCCGATGCGCAGCCAGGGCAGATCCTGTTCGTAGGCCTCGAACTGGAACCACATCGTGGAGAAGTCCGCGATCTCGAAGAGCCGGGCGCCGAGCTCGACTTGTTGGCCCTCGTACACGTCGCGTGTGACGACCGTGCCGTCGTAGGGCGCAACCAGCGTGGTGAGCGGTTCGGGTTCGCCTCTGGAGACGAGGGCGTCGATGGCTTTTTCATCGAGGCCGGCCTGCAACAGGCGCGTTCGCGCGGCCGGCAGTGCGGCTGCCGTGTAAGTGCCGCCGCGCACGATCTCCAGAAACTCGCGTTGCGCGGTGAGCAGCGTGGGGCTGTACAACGTGAGGAGCGGCTGGCCGGCGCGGACCTCGGCGCCGAGGTGGTTGACGAAGAGCTTTTCCACGCGGCCGGGAGCTCGCGCGACGAGGAGGCGATGGCGGGTGTCGTCGTCGTCGATGGTCCCCGAGACGGTCAGGGTGCGTGCGAGCGGCTGGCGGCGCACTTCGGTGGTTTGCACGCCGATGACGCTCAGGGCCGATGGCGAGAGCTCCACGAGCCCGGCTTGCGCCGAAAATCCGGTTTCTCCCTCGTAAACTGGCACGAGCGTCATGCCGCAGATGGTGCATTGCCCCGGCTGGTCGGATTTGATCCACGGGTGCATCGGGCTCTGGTAGTAGAGCACCTTGCGCGCGGTGGCGACGGCGGGCGCTTGCGTGTGGGCACGGTGACCGACCCACCAGCCTGCGGAGGCGGCCAGGGCGGCGATGAGGCAAACGATAAGGAGCGAGCGGGAGGACATGTTAAAATGTGTTTTGTCCGGTGAGCGCGGCCAGATCGGCGCGCGCCTGGATCTGGTCGAGCCGGGCGGCGGTGGCGGCGGTGTGCGCTTCGCGGAGGTTTTTCTGTGCTATCAGCAGTTCGACGATGCCGGTACGGCCATCGGCCACGCCGGCGAGCGCGGCGGACTGCGCGCGCTCGGCCAGCGGGAGGAGCGTGCCTTGGTGCAAGACGACCAGATTTTTGGCCGCTTCCAGCCGGTTCCACGCCATGCGGACCTCCTCGGCGGTGCGTGATCGGAGGACGGCGGCGTCGGCCTCCGCCGCGCGGCGGAGTGCGGCGGCCTCGCGTTCGGCGGCGCGGTATTTTCCCCGGTTGGCCCACGGTAGCGGTAATGCGATGCCGGTGTCGAAACTCGTGACGGCGCGGTTCATGCCGTTCATGTGCCTGAGCTTGATCATGAGCTCCGGGTCGGG
>MWDT01000517.1 GCA_002070825.1 Verrucomicrobia bacterium ADurb.Bin122 | reverse complement strand
CGCCCCCCGGCTGTACGCGATGGCGGCCGCCTGCAGTCCCGCGTAGCACACCAGCGCAAAGGCCACACGGTCCCGTGCGGTGGCCCCCCGCCGTCCGGTCGCAACCGCCCAGACAAACCAGCATGCCGGGAAATAAAGAATCGGGCTGAGGTACGGCTGGTCCACAAACGGATAAGCCAGCCCGCGCGCGAAAACCGCGCCAAACTCGGCCACCGAGCGGGCCTTCAAATATGCATGTCCCGGCACCTCCGGCGCCAGCCCAAGGCCGAGTGCGACCAGCCCGAGCAGGCAGCCCGCACCGATCCACTCCCTGCGTGCGATCGGCAGGCGAGCGAGCGCACTCAGCCCCACCGACGCCAACACGATGGCAACCGGTGCAAACACGCCCGATGCCTGCGAAAACAGCGCCAGCACGACCGCCAGCGCCGCCAGCCACCACCGCCCCCCGCCGGCCGGGCCGGCCAGCCAGCCGAGAATCGCCAGCACCGCGAATCCGTTGACCAGATAGCACTGGGATTGGAATCCCCACAACGCGTTCTGCCAGCCGCCCGGCGACGCAAACACCGCGACCGCCAGCACCACCAGCGCGCTCCGGGCCACGCGTCCCAGCCCGCCCACCAGCGCGCGCAAAAGCAGGACGGCCGTGAGCGCATTGAGCAGCGCATTGACGACCATCTGCCACCACGTCGGCCACTCGCCAAATGCGACCAGCAAAAACAAATCGAGAACCCGGGTGAGCACGATGCGGTGCTCGTTGTGCGCCGCCCAAAGGATGTCCCAGTGAAAACTGCCATCGAGCCATGGGCGGTAGAGCCACAACCCCTGCCCCTCCCACTGGTCCCAGAAGGGAATCGGCGAGCCCCATCCATTCACCAGCCAGAGCCGCAAAAACAGCACCGCCCCGAAAAATGTCACCAGCACGCCGCTCCACGCTCGGGCCGGCGGATGGATCTCTATCTCCGAAGTGCGGGATGCCATGGGCGTCACTCGCTGCGATTGCGCCAGCGCACGAAGGTCATCAGCAGGATCTGCACATCCAGCCAGAACGACCAGTTTTCGATGTAGTAGATGTCGTGCTGGATCCGCCGCTCCAGCGAACAGTCGCCGCGCAGCCCGTTGACCTGCGCCCACCCGCTCATGCCGGGCTTGATCAGATGGCGCGGCAGGTAGTGCGGGATCGTCTCAGCCAGACGGTCCACGTGATATGGCCGCTCGGGGCGTGGCCCGACGAGGCTCATGTCGCCGCGTAACACGTTCCAAAACTGCGGCAGCTCGTCGAGGTTCCAACGCCGCATCCACGCGCCGATGCCCAGCAGCCGCGCATCCCCGCGCGCCGTGCTCACACTGGCACTGTCGGAGGCCGCCGCGTCGGGATGCATGCTGCGCAGTTTGTAGAGCGTGAACGTCCGATGCCCGGCGCCGACGCGTTCCTGGCGGAAAAACACGGGGCCCGCGGGCGACTCGCGTTTGATCAGCGCCGCCAGCACGAGCAGCACCGGCGCCGAGAGCACCAGCCCCACGAGGGCGCCGACGATATCCACGCCGCGTTTGAGGATGCGGTTGAAAAGCTTGTTGATCACCAGCTCCTCGACGCCGAGCACCGGCACACGCCCGACCGTCTGGAGCCGCAGTCCGGATACAAAAATCTGAAACACCGAGGGGATGACCTTCAGCTCCACATAGCTGCGCTCGCAGGCGGCCACCAGCCGCGCAAACTCCTCCCGCGGCAGATCCATCCGGGCGACCACCAGCACATCGATCCGATGGGTCCGCAACACCTCGGGCAACTCATCCAATCCACCGAGCTCGGGCAGGCCCTCCGGCAGCGGCGCACCCGACTCGCCCGGCATGCCGATCA
>MWDT01000516.1 GCA_002070825.1 Verrucomicrobia bacterium ADurb.Bin122 | reverse complement strand
GCAACCGCTCCTCCGCCTGGGAAACGCGCCTCCAATCCGCGCTCGCCGCCGCGCCCGGTGCGGCCGTCGGCGAGATCGGGCTCGACCGCTGGATACTCGATCGCGCCCGCCCGGACGACCCGCGGCTGGCCGGACTCCGCCGCGCCCCGCTCGATGAGCAGCTCGATGTCTTTCACCGCCAGCTCGCCCTCGCCGCCGCGCAAAACCGCGCCGCCTGCCTGCACTGCCTCGATGCGTGGGGAGCGCTCCAGGAGGCGCTCCGTACGGCGAGGCGCCCGGCACGCGGCTTCCTCCTCCATGCCTACGCAGGCCCCGCCGAAATGGTCGAAGCGTTTGCCGAACTCGGGGCCTATTTCTCATTCAACGCCGCCTTTCTCGCGCCGGGAAGGCAGCGCGTGCGCGACGCGTTTCTGCGCGTACCCGCCGAGCGATTGCTCGTGGAGACGGACGCGCCCGACATGGGGCCGCCGCCCGGTATGGCACACCACACCCTGCCACCGTCCGCAACAGGCGAGACCGTCCATCACCCGGCCTGCCTGATCGACGCCTACACCGGGCTCGCCGCGCTCCGCGGCCTCACGCCCGCGGCCCTGGTGCCGCAGATCGCCGAAAATTTCCGCCGTCTCTTCGGCTGAAGTACCGCGGAGCTCAATACTCGACGTCGCGGCAGCGGGCATCGAGCTGGCGCGCGACCAATTCAATTTCATCCCCGCTCAGCGGCACCTCGGCGCCCGGCCGGGGGGTGAGCGCGACAGGCAGCTCCTTGGCGTTGAGCACCTGCACGGTGCCGCGGCCGGACCGCTCCACCCACCAGCCGGGCAGGGCGAGGATCGGCTGCACGGCGACGGGGCGCCCGAGCAGCCCTTCCAGCCATTGCCCGAGCCACAAGGCCCGCTGGTGCGCCTGCTTCAGGCCATACTGGTCCTCCCCCCACGGCCAGATGAGCCGCTCGCCATCCGACACCACCTTGTAGTCGGGCTGCCCGGGGCGCGCGTGCCCTTTGCGACGGGTCTTCGTCTCGATGGCAAACACCCCGCCTGGCCCCACCGCCACGTGGTCGATGTTGGACGATCCGGCGAGCGCGTCGCACGGCACATCGTGAAAGATCCGCCAGCCGCGCAGCTTGAGTGGCTCCAGCGACTCCGCCACCACGCGCTCGCCGAAATACCCCAGGTAACGGTTTTGCCGCTCGACGAGCCGGCACATCACCCACCGGGCCGAAAGGATAAACCCAGCCAGCAGCCCCACCGAACCGAGCACGATTGCCACCACGCCGGCGCTTTCGTCCACCGCCATCACCAGGGCAAACAACCCCGGGCCGGCCAGCAACGGCAACAGGCTCCCGACGCAAAGCCACAGGTCCAGGTTTTCATCGAGCTCGTTGACCCGCCGGCGCAGGCTCTCGCCTGGACCACGCAACAGCTTTTGCTCGTCGGCAAACGGCTTGCGCTCCCTCCGGCTGCGCTTGCGCCACAGCATCAACCCGCCCACGGCCACGCCGTACAAAAGAAAGTACCCCGCCAGAAAGAGATCGCTCCACCACGCATTCATGGCCCTCATTCCGTGACGGACCGGCGCCCCGTGGCAATGCCGGACCGGAATTCGCCCTGGAAACGCGTTTTACTATTCTCTCGGTGCGCCGATGAATGGCGTGGCCACCGCCGCGCGCCGGCACCTCCCGCATGACATTTTCCCTTTCTCTGGACGTTCTGCTCCCCCGCAGCGGCCGGCTCCTGCCCGCCCTGCTCGCCGCGCTTTGCCTGGGCGTGCTCCCGGCCTCCTCCCGCGCCGACGCCGCACTCCCCCTTCTCAAGAGTTATCAAGCCATCTACCAGCTCCCTGAATCCGAGCGAAACACCCT
>MWDT01000515.1 GCA_002070825.1 Verrucomicrobia bacterium ADurb.Bin122 | reverse complement strand
CCCGGAAATCGTCATCTTGGAAAACGAACTGCGCGTGCAACGCTTCGACGGCATCATCGCGCTCCACGCCGACGATACCAGCGACGGCCTCTACGGCTACGCCCATGGCCGCGTGCTCAACGAGTCGCTGCTCGAGCCCGCGCTCCTCGCCGCCGAGACCCACCTCCCGCGCAACCACCGCCGCTTCATCGACGGCTTCGCGGCCACCGCCGGCGTGATCCGCGATTGCTTTCCCGGTGTGCTCTCCGCGCCGCCCGCGCAGCGCCCCCAGCCCTTCGACCTCATCTTCGAGACGCCCGCCGCCGCACCCGAGGCACTCCAGATCCGCGCCATCGGCGCCGCCCTCGACTCCATCCTCGCCGAGTACCGCCAGTTCATCGCGTACGGCCTCAACCTCTGACCGCCGGCCAAATCGCACGTAAGATTTTGCCAATCGGCCCAAACACAATTTCCCTCCATCCAATACCATGAGTAAAATCTACAACGACATCACCGAGACCATCGGCAACACGCCGCTCGTCCGCCTCAATCGCACCGCCAAAGAGCACGGCGCCGTCGCCGAGATCGCCCTCAAACTCGAGTTCTTCAACCCGCTCTCCAGCGTGAAGGACCGCATCGGCTTCGCCATGATCGACGAAGCCTTCAAGTCGGGCCGCATCAACCAAAACACCGTCCTCATCGAACCCACCAGCGGCAACACCGGCATCGCGCTCGCCTTCGTCGCCGCCGCCAAGGGCCTCAAGCTCATCCTCACCATGCCCGAGACGATGAGCCTGGAGCGCCGCAAGCTCCTCAAAATCCTCGGCGCACGCCTCGTCCTCACCGAGGGCGCCAAGGGCATGAAAGGCGCCATCGCCAAGGCCGAAGAGCTGCAAAAGGAGATCCCCAACAGCGTCGTTCTCCAACAATTCGCCAATCCCGCCAACCCCGCCGCGCACCGCAAGTCCACCGCCGAGGAGATCTGGCGCGATACCGACGGCAAGGTCGACATCCTCGTCTCCGGCATCGGCACCGGCGGCACCATCACCGGCATCGGCGAGGTGCTCAAGGAGCGCAAACCCGGCGTGAAGATCGTCGCCGTCGAGCCCGACTCCTCGCCCGTGCTCTCCGGCGGACAACCTGGCCCGCACAAGTTGCAGGGCATCGGCGCCGGCTTCGTGCCGCCCGTGCTCAACACCAAGGTTTACGACGAGATCATCCGCGTCAAAGAGACCGACTCCGGCCCGATCTCGAAGCAGGTCAACCAACAGGACGGCATCCCGATCGGCATCTCCTCCGGTGCCGCCGTCTGGGCCGCGATCCAGCTCGCCAAACGCCCCGAAAACAAGGGCAAGCTCATCGTCGCCATCATCCCGTCCTCGAGCGAGCGCTACCTCTCGACCTGGCTTTTCAACGACATCAACACCGACAGCGATTCCATCGCCGACCTGATTCCCACCGCGCCCGGTGCCTGAGCGCCCGCGCGTGTTTTGAGGCGGTCCGGCCGCATGCCTGACCGCCTCCGTTTTCCAACCGTGGACGGAGCCGCTGCGCCCCGCCACGAGTTTGCCCGAGGATGACCAGACCGACTGGAGTCCGCTCAGCGTGCCCGTCGTTCTTTGCGTGCCACGCCAGCCCACATAGGGCGGCCGCAGGCACCTCGCGCTCCACGCATGGAGCACCACTGACAACGCGCGCACCACCGCGTTGCCCACCATTTTTCGTACGCATCCGGGGCGCGGCAACGCCCCGCCTGGCCTCCTTCGGGAACGCGAAGCGCTCCCGTTGTCCCCCGGCTGCGTCGATCCCATTCACTGCGTCCGTCCGGTAGGGAAGACTCGGGTTACCGTGTAGTCATAGCGTATTGAGATGGACCCGGACGGACGCAG
>MWDT01000514.1 GCA_002070825.1 Verrucomicrobia bacterium ADurb.Bin122 | reverse complement strand
TGGAGTTTCTCGCCGCATTCCCGTTGGTGGCCCGAGAAAAGTGCCTGGGCGGGCTGTGCGTCTTCAGCCACAATGCGCGAGGCTCTTCGGCGCGCAGCCTGAAGTTGCTGGAGACGGCCACCGGGCAGATCGCGCTCGCGGTGGAAAACGCGCTCTTGTTCGCGGAGACGCGCCGGTATGCGGCCGAGATGGACGGGCTCGTGCGGGCCAGGACGGCGGAGTTGGAGGCGACGAATCAGGAGTTGGAGGCGTTTTCGTACTCGATCTCCCACGATTTGAGGGCGCCGTTGCGCGCCGTGGATGGGTTTTCCCGGATGCTGGAGGAAAAATGCGGCGCCTCTCTCGACGCGGAGGGGCGGCGGCTGCTCGGTGTGGTGCGCGGGGAGACGCAGCACATGGCGGCACTCATCGACAATCTTCTGGCATTTGCGCGTCTGGGCCGCGCGGCCATGAGCCCCCGGCTGCTCGACATGCACGCGCTCGTGGGCGAGGTGTGGGCGGAGATTCGTGCGAGCGAACCGGCCCGGGTGGCGGAGCTGGAGACCGGAGAGCTGCCTCCGGCGCTGGCTGATGGTCCGTTGCTGCGCCAGGTGTGGGTGAACCTCCTCGGCAATGCCTTCAAGTATACTCGGCGCCGGGTGCAGGCGAAGATTGTCATCACGGGCGAGCGTGCAGGCCAGGAGACGGTTTACCACATCGCGGACAATGGCGTGGGCTTCGACATGCGCTACGCCGACCAGTTGTTCACGGTGTTTCACCGGCTGCATCGCGATGAAGAGTTCGAAGGGACGGGAGTGGGACTGGCGCTGGCGCAGCGCATCGTCCGGCGCCACGGCGGACGTATCTGGGCGGAGGGCGCCGTCGACCAGGGCGCGACGTTTCATCTGGCACTGCCGGCCGCCACCGCGACGGTTTCGCGTCAACCGTTTCCCCTCCAGCCATGAGTACTCCAGCCCCGGTTGCCGGTGCGCCACGGCCGTTGTCGGTACTCGTCGTGGACGATACACCGACGGATGCGGAGTTGCTGATGCACGAGCTGGCGGCGGCCGGATACAGCCCGGATTGGAAACGCGTGGCGGATGCGGCGGCGATGCGTGCAGAGCTGACGGAGGGGACTTGGGACCTGATCGTCTCGGATTACGCGATGCCAGGATTCTCGGGAATGGAGGCGCTGGAGATCTTCAAGCGCAGCGAGCTGGATATTCCGTTTCTGCTGGTGTCGGGCAATGTCGACGAGGAGGTGGCGGTCGAGGCGATGCGTGCCGGGGCACACGATTACCTGGCGAAAGACCGGTTGGCGCGACTGGGGCCGGCGGTCACGCGGGAGTTGCGGGAGGCGGCACTGCGGCGTGACCGCAGGCGGGGCGCCGAGCAGTTGCGCGTGCTTTCGCTGGCCGTGCAGCAGGCGCCCGTGTCGATCGTGCTCACGGACACGATGGGAAACATCCGGTATGTGAACCCGCAGTTTACGGCGGTGACCGGGTACAAGGCGGCAGAGGTGCTGGGGCATAATGCTTCGCTGCTCAAATCCGGTTATACTCCGGCGTCGGAGTATGCGCGGCTTTGGAGTGCGATCACCGGGGGGCGGCTCTGGCACGGGCAGTTTTGCAACCGGCGCAAGGACGGGAGCCTGTTTTGGGAGAGCGTGTCGATCTCGCCGATCCGCGACGACGAGGGGCGCATCGTAAACTTCCTCGCCGTCAAAGAGGACATCACCGAGCGACGGCGCTCGTACGAGACGATCGTGGAGCAGGCGGCGCTGTTGGACCGCGCCAACGACGCGATCTATGTGCGGGGCATCGACCACACGATCTCCTATTGGAACCAGGGGGCGGAGCGTTTGTACGGGTGGACGGCGGGCGAGGTGA
>MWDT01000513.1 GCA_002070825.1 Verrucomicrobia bacterium ADurb.Bin122 | reverse complement strand
TTCCAAACGTGCGCCCTCGCCCGCCCCGCGCCCGTTTTTACACTCGCCATTGCGACCACTCCGTGGTCGCAATAAGCCGCCACCCACCCCCGCTCAGCCTCGCTCGTCACATGCACCGCCGCAGCCCTGCGCAGAAAACCGCGGTCCAGCCAACCCGCCAGCCGCTTCTTCCAGGCAGAATGTGTGAGATACACGGGATTCAGCGCGCCGCGCGGCGACATCACCAGCGGCTTGCGCGCCTGCAGCGCGCAGCGGCAGCCCCACCAGACCGGAAAGGTCCAGGCGCCGTGCACGTGTACCGCGTCGGCCGCGCGCGCCAGGGCCGGCAGGCCGAGCAGCATCTGCCGGGAGAAATAAAGCGCGCGCGGGAACGACGGCGCGAAACGCACCAGCCGTACGCCTGCGTCCCCGGCGGCCTGCGCCGCGTCGCTCAGCGGGCCGTCCAGCGTGGCGAGCGTCACCTCATGGCCGAGCTGCCGCAGATGCCGGCAGAGCGCCGGCACGGATTCGGCCATGCCGCTCCCCGGCGGCACCCCGGCCAAGACATGCAAGATCTTCATGCTCTTTCCGGCTTCTGCGTAAAGCCCCCCCCATCTCATGCCCGTTTTTTACACTCACATCTCCGGGCTCGCCCCGCGCGCCCCCCCATCGCATGTCCCGCGCGCCCTCGCCCGCCCCGCGTCCGTTTTTACACTCGCCATTGCGACCACTCCGTGGTCCTCCGGGCCCGTCTCCGGGCTCGCCCCGCGCGAGTTCCCTATCGCATTCCAAACGCGCGCCCCCGCCCTTCCCGCGCCCGTTTTTACACTCGCCATTGCGACCACTCCGTGGTCGCAATAAGCCCGGCCACCTCATTGAGCCTCAGGCACGCCGCCCGGTCCAGCCTGGCGTACCGCACAAATTCGCCGGCGACCGACACCTCCAGCAAACGCCCCGCGCAACACCAGTCAAACCGTTCGCCACCCGGCTTGTACCGCTCGCCAAAGAAATCATGCGTCAGCCGGATCGCGCATCCGCCCCGCATCGCCACGGTGCGCAACACGCGCTGCTCGTGCGGCGAGATGAACGGCGACACAAACACGCACCCTTGCGTGAGCATCTCGTCCAGCACCTCCTGGCGCGCCTCCCACTGCTCCTCGGTCTCGCGCCGCGAGATCTGCACCTGCATCCGGCACGGATGCGTCAGCAGAAACGCATTGCCGACGCCCCAGAGCCTGAGCCCGTCAGCCAGCGTCATGACCACCCGCGGCTTTTGAAACAACGCCGGATGCGCGCGCCGCAGGCGATACCGCCGGACGTTATCGCGGACATACGCCACCTCGCGTTTCAAATGATCCCGGTCAAAGACCAGCCGGTCGAACATCCCCTTTTCAAACACCTGAAAGCTCGCCTCGCCGAAACGCTCGCGGCATATCCGATCGACGCCCAGCTTGAAACCCCGCACCACATGTTGCAGGGTCACGTCTTCAGGCAGATCGCGCACCACATGCACCAACGCATGCAGATGGTCGGGCATGATCTGGTACTGCCCGATCTTCACCTGCCCGTAAAATGCCGGTATGCCTTGCAGCTCGTGCTGCACGATCCGGCCCGTCTCCGTCAGCTCAAACGTCCGCTGCGTGATACGGCAGAGACGCACGCCCGGCCTCGTTTTGAGCGTCACCATCGCCACGCCCGCGCGGCGGTAGTCATACCCTTTCTGCGGTCTGTTGCCCATGCCATTGCTCCTTTTTGCGACCACCCAGTGGTCGCAAAGATGAGGGTAAAAGCCCTGCGTCTCCCCGTTAAGACACCCCCATCTCCGGGCTCGCCCCGCGCGAGGCCCCCATCGCATCACTCGTGCGCGCCCTCGCCCGCCCCGCCCCCGTTTTTACAC
>MWDT01000512.1 GCA_002070825.1 Verrucomicrobia bacterium ADurb.Bin122 | reverse complement strand
CCTGGGGCTTCGCCCCAGGCTGGGATGTCATTGCGCCGTTGGCGCGGAAATTCAACAGGCCAAAGGCCTGACACAATCCTCGCCTAGGGCAGCGACCCAAATCTGTAAGACCAAAGGCCTGATACGATCCCAGCCTAGGCCGCAGGCCTAGGTTTTGGGCCAGCCAAAGAAGCAACGGCTGAACGCCCGTTTTATGACGCAGAGCAATCATGGCGATTCCGCCTCGCCCCCAAATGCGAGCGAGGGTGGCCTGAAACTTCTTTTCGAAGAGCTCGATGAGTTCACGGTTGGCGGCAACCCGTCGAGGCTCGTTGCCCCGCGCGGGCATATGATGCGCCGTTGGCGCAAGGCTTACGGGCCGAAGCGTTACCGGTGGAGGACGGCTTACGGGCCGAAGGCCCATACCATACCAGCCTGGGGCAACGCCCCTGGAACCCGACAAACATATTTCATCCCAGCGCCAACGGTGCGGTCCATCGCGTCGGAGCGAAGTCGATGGTGGACGGTTCGTCTTCATGAGGCGAATGGGGCTGGCTGCGGCGAGTTGAAGGGCAAAGCGCACCGGCGAAAGGCTTACGAGCGGACGGCTTACGGGCCAAAGGCCCATACCATACCAGCCTGGGGCAACGCCCCTGGAACCCGACAAACATATTTCATCCCAGCGCCAACGGTGCGGTCCATCGCGTCGGAGCGAAGTCGATGGTGGACGGTTCGTCTTCATGAGGCGAATGGGGCTGGCTGCGGCGAGTTGAAGGGCAAAGCGCACCGGCGAAAGGCTTACGAGCGGACGGCTTACGGGCCAAAGGCCCATACCATACCAGCCTGGGGCAACGCCCCTGGAACCCGACAAACATATTTCATCCCAGCGCCAACGGTGCGGTCCATCGCGTCGGAGCGAAGTCGATGGTGGACGGTTCGTCTTCATGAGGCGAATGGGACAGGCTGCGGCGAGTTGAAGGGCAAAGCGCACCGGCGGCAAGGCCACTCGCCGCGTTGCGGTCAAGGTCGTGGACGGAGCCCGCGCAGTCCCCTCAGGCTCGGCAGGCAAAAACGTGCACCGCCAGATCGCCCCCTCGATCCTAATCGGCAAAAAGATCGGCAAACTCCGCAACCAAGCCTCACAAACCAAGGCCGGTTCCGCCTATCCCAAAAACGGCAAATACCGTATCGCTCGCCCTGCCGGCCAAGGTGCTCGACAGCTATTTCCCCCTTTCCGCTCAGCCCGGCCGACACCGAAGCCCACTGACCAGACAACGCCACAGTCTCGGGCCGACGCGATCCAGATGCGGGTCTCGACCATTTCGTCGGCTCCGACCCTATGATCCTCCACGCGCTAGCCGGAGGCCTTCAGCACGGGCGAAGCGCTCAGCCGAAAAAGCAGGCGTAGGCATCCGCATCGATCACCCGGAGCGCTTCGGAGAGAGATGGCGCCTCCGGATGCGGTGCGTAGCGGTGCCACTTCAGGTCGGCGCGCTGCCAGAAGATGCGCCATGCGCGAGTCGTGCGCACGTAGGTGAGTTTCACGATGGACTCCTCCATATGCCGCGTCGGATCGCAGTAAAGCGGGCGCACATAAAACAGCTCAATGGACTGGCCTTCGATGCGCTGGCCCTCGCGCATCATCTCCCGCAGATGCAGCGGCGGTCGGCGCTTGGACCAGAACTCGCGTTCGAGGGTGGCGGTGTGGGTGGCAATTTCGTCTTCGGTGAAGGCCATGGAGGCACTCCTACTGATCTACGCGCCGCTGCCAATCTCGACCATTTCGGTGATATCAACGAAATGGACCTTCACGCGCTGGCCGCTGTTGAAACACGCGGGGCGTCGAAAACGCCCTCGCCGGAGATCGGTGAGACCTCCGGCGAGTTGTCAGCGCCGATGAGG
>MWDT01000511.1 GCA_002070825.1 Verrucomicrobia bacterium ADurb.Bin122 | reverse complement strand
GCTTGTGGAAATCCTTCATAGATTGCCCCTGAAGCTGAATCAAACGCGAAGGATCAAACTCCAGACGGTATTGATCGCGCATCCGTTGCGCGATAGCATCAGGAAACATCTCTATGTTGGTAAACACCGTACCCCCGGCCAGCAGCAGCTCGAAAGCACACTCCACACCATAGGCGGACTTACCGCCGCCCAGATCGCCGCTGACAATCTCAATTTTGCCCTCTCTCGGTTTCAATCCGCGCGCCCTCGGGTGAGGACGCGACTGCAAAGGTGTAAATTGCTCTTCGATAAACTGTCAAAGAACGGTTTTCGCGGGTGATGCAGTCTTGAGCCAACGGGTGCCCCCGCAGTCCGTGGCCAGAAGCGGGAGTGGTTGGCTGGTTGGTGGCTTGCGGAGTTCGCGGACCTCTCCTTGGCGGCGCTGTGTGGCCGTGGTTCGCGATTGCCTTGATCAGATGAGCAGTGGGCCGCTCAGATCTGGGGTCGCTTTGGTGCCGTGATGCTCGACTCGGCGCTGCCATTCGTTGCCGAGAAAGTAGAATCGCAGGCTGTCGTGCTGGAGGTCTGCGAGCTTGAGGAGTTCGGCACGGAAATGGACCCACTGGTCGTTTTCCAGGAGACACTCGAAGACCGAATTCTGCACGCGTTGGCCATGGTTTAGGCAGGCTTTGGCGACGCGGCGGAGGCGGCGTTGCCCGTCTGTGGTGGCGGTGGAGACATCGTAACTGACGAGGACGAGCATGGGGCGGTGGATTTGAGAGCTGGAATCGCAGATTTGAGAGGTAGAAGGCAGGGTTACGTGGATCTGGGATTTGAAAGCGGCATTTGCGATGCCTAGCGCCACTCGAAGGGCGGGTAGGCGTCGAGGTCGCCGCGGAGGTGGCGGGCGAGCAGGAGGGCTTGGGCGTGGAGCAGGAGCCCGATGGGAATCGTTTCGCCGAGAAACGGGTGCTCAATCTCCTCTTGTTTCCGTTTCTGCCAGGTGGTGAGGACTTCCTTGCGTCCGTCGTCGGTGAGGAGGACGGCGCCGCCTTCGTCGGTGCGGAAATGTTCGGGGCGGATTTGCTGGCGGTTGACGAGCGAGAGGGCGAGGCGGTCGGCGAAAGGAGCGCGAAACTCCTCCATGAGATCAAGGGCGAGGCCTTCGCGGCCGGGGCGGTCGCGGTGCAGGTAGCCGACGGCGGGGTCGAGGCCGTGTGCGGCGAGGGCGCCGGCGGCATCGAAGCGCAGGAGCGTGTAGAGGTAGGAGAGGAGGGCGTTGAGCGGGTCGAGTGGTGGGCGGCGGTTGCGGTCGCCGAAGCGGAAGGCTTCGCGTTGCTGGGCGATGAGATGGTCGAAGACGGCAAAGTATTGGGCGGCGGCCTCGCCTTCGAGCCCGCGGACGGCGTCGACTGTTTCGGCGGTGGCGAGGGCACGGAGGCGGTGGGCGAGGGTGTCGGCGGCGGTGTTGACGGTGGCGGGATCGGTGGCGTTTTCTCGCGCGGCACGGCGGAGGACGTGGCGGGCGTTGGCGATTTTGCCGGCGACGAAGGCGCGGGCGAGGGCGGTGCTCGAGTCGAGGGCGTCGGCACGGCGGTATTGTTCGCGGCGGAGCAGGACGTTGCCGCTGGGGGCGCCGACGACGTCGGCGAGGTGTCGGCCGTTTTCCGTGAGGAAGGAGACGGCGACGCCAGCCTCGGCGCAGGCTCCGAGGAGGAACGGGCTTGCGAGGATGTTGCCGAAGCAGACGATGCCGCCGAGATTGAGGAGCGGGAGGCGGAGTCGGACTTCTTTTTCGACGGAGACGACGACGGTGTCGCCTTCCTTGCGGAGGTAGGCGCCTTGGGTGGTGACGTAGAGGGTGTTGAGGAGGCGGCGCATGGGGTGGGGAATTTCAGATGTGA
>MWDT01000510.1 GCA_002070825.1 Verrucomicrobia bacterium ADurb.Bin122 | reverse complement strand
GTGTCCTGCGTCCAGTACGGGAGGCCGGCCATGGCGATGTTGACGCCGCCGGAGATTTGGGCGCGGAGCGTCTGCCAGCTCGCGGAGGTGTCGCCCGACCACGGGAGCGCGGCGTAGCGTTGCTGGCCGGCCCACGCGGAGCGCGTGAGCGTGAGCACGCGTTTGTCGCTCGCGACGCGCTGTCCCTCGTAGGTGCCCTGCGTGGTCACGAGGCTGTACGGATTGAGGTAACGCGTGAAATCGCCGAGCGCGTTTTGCCCGAGATTCTTGATGTCGCGCTCAACCTCGGCCGGATCGTGGCAGGCGCCGCCGACCTCGACCTCGGTGCCGTCCATCCAGAGGGCGTCGACGCCGGCGTCGAGCAGTCCGCTCTTGATGTGTTTGAAATAGATCGCGCGTCCCGCGGGGCTGAACGCGTCGTAGATGCGCGCGTTTTTCGAGATCCAGTGCAGGGAGTCGAAACGCAGGCCATGGGCATCGAGCTCGCGGGCGAGCGCGGTGTCGTTGCCGACGGAGGGCCAGATGGAGTTCATGAGCTTCACGTGGAGCTCGTCGTGAAGCGTTTTCGTGAGCGCGGCGGGATCGGGGAAACGCGTTTTGTCCCAGATCATGCCGCTCCACGTACCGTCGGCGCCGCCCCAGTATTGCCAATCCTGCACGATGTAATCGAGGGGGAAGCCGGCCGCGCGGAAGTTGCGCACGACTTCGACGAGGCGGTCCTGCGTCTGGTAGCGCTCCTTGCTCATGAAGAGGCCGAAGGCCTGCTTGGGAAACATCGGCGACGCGCCGGTGAGCGCGCGATAGCCGGCGATCACGCCGTCCATCGTACCGCCTGCGACGAAGTAGTAGTCGACACCGCCGGGGGCGCTCTCGGCCCAGAGCGTGGCGCCGGTGACGTCGTCCTTAAAAGTCATCTTCGAGTAGATGTCCCAGAGGATGCCGTAGCGGTTCGTTGAGACGAGAAACGGCACGACGGTGCCGATATTGGTCTGCACGAGCAGCACCTCCTGACCGCGGTAGTCCATGTACGGCTCGTTGTACTGGCCGAGGCCGTAGAGCGATTCGTCGGGCGCGAGCGTGAAGGTCTGGCTGACCTCGTAGGTGGGCGCGCCGGAGATTTCCACCGGCTTGATCTCATGCGGGCGGTCGGCGCGCTCGCGTGTGAGGACTTTGCCTTCAGGACTGAGGAACGTGAGCGCGCCGGTCTTCTTGTCGGCGACGATGCGCAACGCGTCGGAGACGATGGTGAGCGTGCCGACCGATTCTTCGACGGAAAACGCAACGTCCGCGGGCTGCGCGATGACGGCGAGGCTCGGATGTTTCCAATGGCTCGCACCGGGGGCCGCGTTTACGCGGACGATGGCGGGACCGTAGAAAAGGACGTTCTTGGTGACGCCGGCGACGCGCAACTGCAGGCCGTGGTCGAGGCGCACGAAGGCGAAGTCGTCCGCCGGGGCCGCTCCGACGGGCCGTAAGTGGCCTGACAAATCCAAACCGGATGCGGCGATCGCGCCCACGGGGGCAAGGAGGAGGCCGAGGCAGAGGGAGACGCGCGTGAGGGTAATCATGGGTAGGGGAGGCGGGGCGGTTTTAGTGGGGGGCCGCGCCCGGCTTTACCGGGCGCGGAGAGCGTTTACTTGGCCCATGCGGCGCCCTCGGGCGTGCGGCGCCAGGCGAAATAGGAATCGAGGACGTTGAGCGCGGCCTCGCTGGGCACGGGGCCGACGGAGGCGGTGTTGTGGAAGTACATCACCTGCGGTTTCGCCTCGGTGAAGCGCGGCCAGACGGGCAGGCCCTCGCCGTTGGGGTCGCCGAATTTGGTGAAGTTGATCCAGTAGTTGGCGACCGTTTCCGAGATGGCGAAGTCGCCGGCGGCGAGGTTCGGGTCGTTG
>MWDT01000509.1 GCA_002070825.1 Verrucomicrobia bacterium ADurb.Bin122 | reverse complement strand
CTCTCCCTATCCGCGCAGCGGGTGGTGGATTCCGACCGCTGGATGCGGACGGGCGAGGGGATCAAGCCCAACTTCTCTGTCGATGTGGCGAAAGAGATGGAGAACGGCGCGGCCACGGTCGATGATGAGCAGTCTGGGCTGTCGGTGGACTATACCTCCACGCTGGAAGGTACGGCATTCACCGTGCGTGATCGGGACGGCGTGCTGTCCCCCATGACGTTCAACACGGCGGAGGAGGCTCAAAAGGGCGCGGAGAAGATGAGCCAGATGAAGCAGGGGCGGCAGATGGACATGGAGAAGCGGGCGGAAGTCGCCACGCGGGTCGCCCAGGTGTTCGCCCCCGGCCGCAAGGTGGTGCTGGTGCAGAGCGACAAGGACATGAAGGCGGCGGAGGCGGCCGAAGGCGCGGATGCGGCACAGCACAAATCCGGCGCACTCGGCGTGACCACCCCCAACGGCACGATTATCGTGAACGTCGCGGCGACCGCCTCCTTCGACGAGCTGGTGCAGACGGTGAAGCATGAGACCGGGCATAGCGTGGCGGATGAGGCGGGCCTGACGAAGCTCATGGCCGGAAAGACGGTCGACGGGATCGCGGCGGAGTTCCAGAAGGCCGGGATCATCCCCCCCGGCGCGGACGGGCTGGAGAAGTTTGTCAAGGCGGTGGAATCGGTGAAGGCGCAGCGTGCCGCTCTGGGTGTCAAGCAGGCGGATGCCGATGCCGTAGGGGAAGTCCTGTCGCTGCAGCAGGAGGGGATGACACCCTTGTTCCGGAAGAAGTTTGGCGACGGCTTGGTCACATTGTTGCGCGGCAAGGACAAGAGCGCCGAGAACATGCGGGATGTGCGCCGGGCGGTGGCTTTGATCATGTACAGCGGGCGTGAGGCAAAAGTCGATCTGTACGGCGGGCCGGATGCGTGGAAAGCGCCCGCCCCGGCATTTACCGGAGACCCGATTGCGGCAGCCGGGGGAGAGATGGCCGAGACCGGCGAGAAAGAGGCCGTAGAGCCCGCAGGAGAGGCGGCGCCCGAAGCTATGCCCGCACAAGGGGAGGAGGCTCCCGGCGCAGAGGCGGTGCCCCCCGTCGCGGCTCCCGAAGCGAAACCCCCCGCAGCTCCGTCTCCCGAGGCGGAAGCGGCGGCAAAGGACATCAAAGCGGCCTTTGAAGCGAAGCAAAAGGCCAAAGCTCCCGTGGAGGAGGCTGCCGCGCCTGTGGATGACGAGGTGCAACGGGATTGGGACGCAAAGCGGCGGGAGGCCGGGATGACGGATGACGCACCCGTGTCGGACAGACCCACGCGGCATCGTGTATTTGAGGGAGGCAGTCCTATTCGCGTGTCAAACCCCAAGGCCCTCCGCGCAACCGACCCAACGAAGGCTTACCGTCTCACCTCGCAGGCACAGGTAGACGACATGCTGGCGTCGGGCGGGGTACGTGCGCGTGAAGGTAAAATGAAAGGCGGACACAGCGGGGAGGTTCACTGGAGCGCTGGTCACGAAACGCTCGGATATAACCCTAGAGACGGCGCGTATGTTATCGAAACGTCTGTGGTTGGGTTGAACGACCGAGACGGAAGCCTGCCCAACGCCGCGGTCAAACTGTGGCGGTCCGAAAATGGCACATGGACGGACGTATCAAACATTCTCGCGCCTGCGGAGGCCGAGCCGCCCGCCCCCGTGGCGAAGATGACCTTCCCCAGTGAAGAGGCGATGCTGGAGTATGTGGCGGCGCATCAGGATGAGACGGAGAACTGGACCGAAGAGAATTTCGAGATCGTGCCTGCCCCTGCACCCGCAAAGAGCGACGGGGCTCCGATTGCGCCCACCTCCGACGCGGGGCAGGGGGAGGCCGAGTCGGAACCTGCCGAGCGACCGGGGCTTCACTCTCTGGCATG
>MWDT01000508.1 GCA_002070825.1 Verrucomicrobia bacterium ADurb.Bin122 | reverse complement strand
GGCGATGGCCCGCTACATCGCGATCATCAACCTGCTGAAGGCCGAAAACCTCATCGATGTCGTCTCCTTCCAGGGGCACTCGTTTGCCATCAAAAACTACTCGACGGCCACCCTGTCGGCCAACCTCGCGACGCTCGCCGCCACTGGCCTGCCAATCATGGTCACCGAGATGGATATCGACGACACGGATGCGGCTCCGCAGCTCGCCGATTACCAGCGCATCTTCCCCATATTCTGGGATCACCCCTCCGTGATTGGCATCACCCTGTGGGGCTTCCGGCCCGGCATGTGGCGCGGCGATCAGGGCGCCAATCTCGTCCTCGCCGACGGCACCGAGAAGCCCGCGATGGTCTGGCTCCAACAGTACGTGCGCAACAACGCCCCCGTCGTCACCTCCGGCCAGGTGTTCGTGTTATCCGCCAATGCCACTGCCGGCACCCAAGTCGGCACCGCCCGCGCGACCGATGCCGACACCGGCGCCTCCCTGCAAAACTGGAAAATCGTCGGCGGCACTGCCGCTGCGGCCTGCAGCATCAATGCTTCGACTGGCGCCATCGAACTGACCAACCCGGATGCGCTCAACTGGACGAGCGTCCCCGCCTACACGCTGGCTCTTTCTGTCAGCGATGGACTCACCACCAGCCGCAGCGAGACGGTGACGTTGCGCCGGGCATCAGGTGACCAGACTGTCTCGCGAGGCACCTCGGCCACGTTCTCCGTCCCCAGCACAGGCGATGGATCGAGCGCTTATCAATGGGAATATTCGTCGGACGGCGGCCTCACTTGGAACAGCCTCTCCGATGGTGGAGGCTACGCCGGCACGCAGTCCGCCGTGCTGACCGTCGCCACCCCGGACGATACCCGCGATGGCTGGCAATTCCGCTGCGTGGTCACGACCGGCGGCACTCCGGCCACCTCGGCCGCTGCCACGCTCAACATCGGCTGGAGCCACTTCCCTGCACTCTCGGCCCGTGCCCCTGCCGGCACCGGGGAGCAGACCTTGATCCTCGGTTTCGTGTTCGCCGGAGGCGGTAAGCCCACGATGGTGCGCGGCGTCGGCCCCGGCCTGCTCAAAGATAGCCCGGACCTGGAAGGCCGGGTACTTGCGGATCCCCAACTCAAACTCTACGAGCTGCAATCCGGCGGCTTCCAGCTGCTGGCGGAAAATAACGATTGGGATAGTACATCTGCCATGAGCACCAAATTTGCCGAATTGGGGCTGGGTGCACTCGAACCGGCCTCGAAAGACGCCGCACTTCACTTGACCGGGCTCACTCGCACCGTCTACTCCGCGCACATCACCAGCGCAGCTGGCACCGGAGTGGCGCTCGCCGAAGCTTACGATGCCGCCAATTCCGACACTACCAAGCGTCTCACCGCCCTCTCGGTGCGCAACCAGGTCGGCACCGGCTCAGACATCCTGATCGCCGGACTCGTCCTCGAGGGCGATCCCTCCGGTCCCACGAAACGCGTCATCGTGCGCGGAATCGGCCCGGGAATATCCAGCTCGGTCGCGGCCTACCTCGCCGATCCGCAGCTCCATGTTTACCGGCTCAAGGCGGATCGCTCAGGCTGGGATCTCGTGGCGCAAAACGATAATTGGGACAGCTCTTCGACGACCGCGGCCCTCTTTGAGGCCGTTGGCATGGGCGAACTGACTGTGGGTTCGAAAGACGCCGCCCTTGTCCTCGAATTGCCACCGGGTATCTACACCGCCCAAGTCTCCGGCGTGGGAAACACGACGGGCGTCGGTCTCGTGGAGGTTTACGAAGCCCCGTAACCGCTCACTAAACAAGTGAGCGCCCCGCTTGGGTGTCGTTCACATTTTCCGCCCAACTGCGGCTGGTCCTCACACTCTGGGGACCGATAAAGCCCGTGGTCTGGGCGGAAATTGTTT
>MWDT01000507.1 GCA_002070825.1 Verrucomicrobia bacterium ADurb.Bin122 | reverse complement strand
CTACGGCTCCCGCAACATCCACCTGGAAAAAGGCGAGCTCGTGCTGAGCTGACGCGCCCCCGCCATGACCCTCTCCGGCTTCGTCATCAAAAACGCGTTTCGCAACAAGCGCCGCGCCGCCCTCTCTGTGCTCAGCGTCGCCGCCAGCCTCTTCCTTCTCGTCGCGCTTCAGGTTGTCCTAAACGAGTTCAGCAATCCTCCCGAAGACGTCGGCACCGCCCTACGCATCGCCGTGCGCAACAAGGTCTCCATTGCCAGCCCGCTCCCCGTGCGCCAGCGCGCCCTCATCGAGAAAATCCCCGGCGTCGAGGCCGTCACGCCTCTCACCTTTTTCGGCGGCAACTACAAGGGCGAGGACAACACCTTCTTCGCCCAGTTCGCCACCGACCCCGATGCCCTCATGGGCGTCTTCGGCGAGGCATTGATTTCCCCCGACCGACTCGACGCCTGGAAAAAAGACCGCACCGGCGCGATCATCGGCCTCGACACCGCCAAACGCTACAACCTCAAACCCGGCGACCGCCTCCCGCTCGTCGGCCAGTACTACCCGGTCGATCTCGACCTCACCGTCACCGGCATCTACGAGGGCACCAGCGACGACCGCAACGTCTGGTTCCACCAAAAATACCTCGACGAACTCCTCGGCGACCCGGGCACCGTCGGCATGTGGTGGGTCAAAGCCCGCTCGGCCGACGACGTCCCGCGCATCATCGACCAGGTCAACGCCGCCTTTGCCAACACCTCCGCCGAAGTCGTCGCCGAGACCGAACGCGCCTTCCAGATGGGCTTCGTCTCCATGTGGGCCAACATCAAGGTTCTCATCTCCTCCATCTGCTCGGTCGTCGTCTTCGCCCTGCTCCTGGTCACCGCCAGCACGATGAGCATGGCCGTGCGCGAGCGCATGCGCGAACTCGCCGTGCTCAAGGCTCTCGGCTTCCGCCGCCACGAGCTCTTCGCCTTCATCCTCGCCGAGAGCTTCGGACTCTCCGCCGTCGGCCTCCTGCTTGGCGCAGGCGGCGCCTGGCTCATCTCCGCCAACATCGACGCCCCCACCCTCACCGGCGGCCTATTCCCCATGCTCACCGTCACCCCGCGCATCCTCGGCACCGCCGCCCTGGTCGCAGTGCTCCTCGGCATCGTCTCCAGCCTCGCCCCCGCCATCTCCGTCGCCCGCATGAGCGTCGTCGAAGGCCTCAAGACGCTCGATTAAGTACGCGCCACCGATCGCCACCGATGAACACCGATCACCCACACGATCCGCTCACCCAACGCGTCATCGGCAGCGCCTTCACTGTCTACAACACGCTGGGCTATGGTTTCCTTGAAAAAGTCTACGAAAACGCCCTCGTTCACGAGCTGCGCAAAGCTGGCCTCCACATCACCCAGCAGAAGCCGTTCCCCGTTTTCTATGATGGAATCAACGTCGGCGACTACGTGGCGGATCTGCTCGTCGGCGACAGCCTCATCATTGAGTTGAAATCGGCCAAAGCCATCGACGATTCCCATATCGCCCAATGCCTGAACTACCTTAAAGCCGCGCGGCTGCGCCACGGTCTCCTGCTCAATTTCGGGCCTCAACGCGTCGAGATTCGCCGCCTCATCATGGACTAGATCGGTGCTCATCTGTGCCCATCGGTGGCTGCCCCCATACACATCCCCATGTTCCCCCTCTTCAAATACCACGTCCGATCGATCTTCATCCGCTGGCGCGCCACCCTCGCCACCATCCTCGGACTCGCCCTCGTCGTTGCCGTCTTCGTCGTACTCCAGGCACTCGCCATCGGCATCGAGAAATCCAGCGGCAACACCGGCGACCCGCGCAATCTCCTCATCGTCCGCCAGGGCGCCCTCGCCGAAGCCACCAGCGTCGTCACCCGCGAACAGTACAACATCATCCGC
>MWDT01000506.1 GCA_002070825.1 Verrucomicrobia bacterium ADurb.Bin122 | reverse complement strand
CTCTTGGTGTTGTTGACGTAGGTGTCGGTGCAGTCGGGCCCGAAGATGGTGCGCACGGCCTCGCATTCCTGCACGTCGCCCATCGGCGTGGAGGTGGCGTGGGTGTTGACGATGTGGATGTCGCGCGGGGTGAGACCGGCGTGGGCGATGGCCTTGCGGATGCACTCGGACTGGCGCGGCGGGTAGGGCAACACGTAGTCGGTCGCGTCGCTGTTGACGTGGTAGCCGGCGATTTCGCCGTAGATTTTGGCGCCGCGGGCGAGGGCGTCGTCGAGGCGCTCCAGCGTGTAGAGGCAGCCGCCTTCGGAGATGACGATGCCGTTGCGGGCCTTGTCGAAGGGGCGGGAGGCCTTGTGCGGGTTTTCGTGCGAGGCGAGCGCGCCCTGGGATTTAAACGCGGCGAAGATGCCGAAGGTGCCGGGGCTCTCGCTCACGCCGCCGCAGATCGCCAGATCGACTTCGCCGAGGCGCAGCATCTGCGCGGCGTGGATGATGCCGAGGTTGCCGGCGGCGCAGGCGGCGCCGAGCGTGTACGCGGGGCCGGTGATGCCGAGGTTGAGCGTGGTCTCGCCGGCGGGGTTGTTGGCGACGGAGCGGGGGTTGTGGTAGTGCGACCAGTACTTGGTGTCGTAGTTGTACTGGGAGAGCGCGTAGATTTCGTTTTCCGTCTCGACGTTGCCGTGCTCGGTGCAGCCGATGTACACGCCCACGCGGTTCTTGTCGAAACTGTCCCAAGCGACGCCGCTGTCGGCGACGGCTTCCCGCGCGCAATAAATGGAGATGGAGCCGGCGCGCGTGCCCACGCGGAGCTCTTTTTTCTTCTGGTACTTCAGCGGATCGAAGTGGCAGAGGCCCGCGATCAGTTTGCCCATGTAGCGCACATCGACGGACTCAATACCGGCCACACCGGTGAGTAGATTGTTGCGGAACTCACTCAGATTATTGCCGTTGGGGGCGGTGAGGCCCACGCCGGTGATGACGATGCGCGGTAACGTTAAGGGCATGGAGGGGAAAAAGCGCTAGCCATCTCGTGTCGGAAGGCAATACAAGCCTGCCTCCAATTTTAAGCCCATGAACGTACTTGTCGTCGGAGGTGCCGGTTACATCGGCAGTCACTGTGTTCGCCAACTGATCGCCGCCGGCCATCGCCCCGTGGTGCTGGATAATCTGGCCTACGGACACCGGAAGGCCGTCGCTCAGGAGATTCCGTTTTACGCAGCCAATCTCGGCGACACCCCCACGGTGCTCAACATCCTGCGCCAGGAGAAAATCGAGCTGGTGATGCACTTTGCCGCCTTCTGCTACGTGGGCGAGTCGGTCACCGCGCCGGTGAAGTACTACGAGAACAACGTCGTGGCGACGCTGCACCTGCTCGACGCCATGCTCCAGGCCGGCGTGAAGAAATTCGTCTTCTCCTCGACCTGCGCGACCTTCGGTGTGCCCGAGCGTCTGCCGATGACCGAGGATCTCCCGCAGGCTCCGATCAACCCCTACGGCCAGACCAAGCTCGACGTGGAAAACATGCTCAAGGCGCTCTCGACCGCGCACGGGCTGAGCTTCGCCGCCTTCCGCTATTTCAACGCCGCCGGCGCCGCCGAGGACGGCACCATCGGTGAGGACCACGATCCCGAGACGCACCTCATCCCGCTCGCGATCCAGGTGGCCACCGGCAAACGCGCCAACCTCCAGATCTTCGGCACCGATTACCCGACGCCCGACGGCACCTGCCTGCGCGACTACGTGCATGTGGACGACCTCAGCCGTGCGCACATCGCCGTCTTCGATAAACTCGCCACGCCCGGCGCGCGCTTCTTCTACAACCTTGGCACCGGAAAACCGTTCTCCGTGCGCGAAATCATCCAGGCCGTCGAAAAGATCACGGGCAAAAAAGTGCCGGTGATCGA